>JANOOQ010000031.1:0-4072 GCA_031421515.1 Leifsonia sp. | reverse complement strand
GAGTCAATTTCGCGCAAGAAGTCTTGAGCGGCAAATCGCCCCTCGCCGAGCGGGGTGGGGGGAGTGTTGGATGTCGCCGCAATTCGGGTTCCCGACGCAACGAGTTCACCGAGCAGCCGAGACATGAGGCGGGTGTCGCCCGGATCGTCGAGTTCGAACTCGTCGATGCAAAGGAGCGATGCGCCCTTGAGCATTTGCACCGCCGACGCATACCCGAGCGCGCCGACGAGAGCCGTGTACTCGATGAAGGATCCGAAGTACTTTCGACCGGGAGCAACGTGCCACAGCGCAGCAAGCAAATGCGTCTTGCCGACGCCGAAGCCGCCGTCGAGATAGATGCCAGGCAATAGTGGTGCCGCTTTTTTGCGCGAGAAGAGTCCACCGCCCGCGGTGCCCCACGATGAAACGAAATTGCGGATGGCAGCGACCGCTGCCCCTTGCGACGGGTAGTCGCGATCGGGTCGATACGAATCGAGAGTCGCGCTCGCGAATTGGCGCGGAGGCACGAGGTGGTCGATGATCTCTGACCCCACTAGCGTGGGAACGCGGTCCGCAAGACGCGCGGGAGAATCGCGCGCTTCGTCACTCATGTTGTGCCTCGGTTTTGTGTCGAAGTCTTACTGGAACCCTATGCGCGCGCAGTTGGACTGCGTAGATTGGACTGCATAGAAACTTACGAGCAGGGGTACCACAAGACTAGCCGCCGCCTCCTGCCTGACTTCAAGACACGGAGGAATCATGACCGTCGAAATCGACGCAGCCCCACAGTTCGCCGACTTCGCCCATCCCGAACGCCTCGTTTCGGGTGATTGGCTTGAGGCACACCTCGGAACTCCCGGCCTCGTCGTCGTCGAGTCCGACGAAGACGTCCTGCTCTACGAAACGGGCCATATCACGGGTGCCGTCAAGATCGACTGGCACACCGACCTCAACGACCCCGTAGTGCGCGACTACATCGACGGCGAGGCATTCGCCACGTTGCTCGGCTCCAAGGGCATTTCGCGCGACTCGACGATCGTCGTCTACGGCGACAAGAACAACTGGTGGGCGGCTTACGCACTGTGGGTATTCACGCTCTTCGGTCACGAAGACGTGCGTCTTCTCGACGGAGGCCGTGTGAAGTGGGAGGCCGAAGGTCGCGAATACACAACCGACGAGACCGTCGTTTTGCCCGTCGAGTACCCGGTCGTCGAGCGCCAGGATGCACCCATCCGCGCATTCAAGGATGACGTGCTCGCACACTTCGGAAACCCGCTCATCGACGTGCGCTCCCCTGAGGAGTACACGGGTGAGCGCACCCACATGCCTGCATACCCCGAGGAGGGCGCGCTGCGCGGCGGCCACATCCCGAGCGCACAGAGCGTGCCGTGGGCTCGCGCCGTCGCCGAAGATGGAGCCTTCAAGAGCCTCGACGAACTCAACGCGATCTACCGCGATGGAGCCGGCCTCAGAGATGGCGACAACGTCATCGCGTATTGCCGCATCGGTGAGCGCTCGAGCCACACGTGGTTCGTTCTCACTCACTTGCTCGGCTTCATGGGCGTTCGCAACTACGACGGTTCGTGGACCGAGTGGGGCTCGACCGTTCGCGTTCCGATCGTGAAGGGCTCTGAGCCCGGCGCAATCCCCGCGAAGTAGAATCACGGGGTGACCATCGACACTCTGCCCGAGAAGCTCGCCGAGATCAGGGAGGAATTCCTCGAACTCACGGTGCGCGAACGGCTCCAACTTTTGCTGGAGTATTCCCGCGACCTCCCCGACCTCCCCGAGCAATACCGTGATCACCCCGATCTACTCGAACGTGTCGAGGAGTGCCAGTCGCCGGTATTCATCTTCGTAGAGGTGGACGAGACCCAAGTCGTCCACCTCTACGCGACTGCTCCTCCCGAAGCCCCAACTACCCGCGGTTTCGCCTCGATCCTCGCTCACGGGCTCGCCGGTCTCACTGCAGAAGAAGTGCTCGCTGTGCCCGACGATTACCCCAACACGATCGGGCTTACCGAAGCCGTGAGCCCGTTGCGCATTCGCGGTATGACGGCGCTTCTCGGGCGCACGAAGCGTCAGATCCGGGAGAAGATCGCCGCGTGATTCTTACGCGCGTGCATCCCGGCCCGTCCGAATCTTTCGAACTGGATGCACCAACCACGCGTGATCGATTGCTCGAGTTGTACCGCCCCGACTCCCCCGAGTGGCTGCGCCTCAACCTCGTGACGAGCGTGAGCGGCAGCGCGGCGGGTGCCGATGGCACGTCGGAATCTCTCACGAGCCGCAGCGATCGACGCATCCTCGGCGTCATCCGCGAGTTGAGCGACGCTGTGCTTGTGGGCGCCCAATCCGTTCGAGCGGAGGGGTATCAGCTTCCGAAACGTTCCCGTTTGGTCGTCGTCACCGCGAGCGGTGACTTGAGCGGGCACGGCCTCGGCGCCGATGAAGCAGGGAGCGTGACCGTCGTGTGCCCCGCATCCGCTCTCCCCAAGGTTCGCGAGACACTGGGCGAGGCCGAGGTCATCGAGATCGACGCGGTCGACGGGCGAGTGCCCGTCGCCGAACTCGTCTCGGCACTTCGGGCCGCGGGCTTCGCGTCAATCGTGTGCGAGGGCGGCCCGGCTCTCGCAGCCCAATTGCTCGAAGCCGACCTTGTCGACGACGTGTGTCTGACGACGAGCCCGGTTCTCACCGAAGTGCGGTTGCCCGCGCTCGGGATGCCCGGCCTCACGCAACGGCCCGTGACGCTTCGACAGCTCATCGTCGATGACGCAAGTGCCGTCTTCGCGCGCTGGACCGTGCGCGACTAGCTGATTCTCGCGAGCCACCGCTCGATCGCGCGGTTGAAGCGATCGCTGTCGTAGTTCCACAACTTCGTGTGCCTCGCCGTCGCAAACTCTTCGTACGTGACGAGGTCGGGGCGTGCCTCCGCGAGCGCTCGCGACGCCGTCGGTGGAATGTAGTCGTCTGCCGAACTGTGCATGAGAAGAATCGGCTTATTCAGTTGTGCGGCCCTCGCGACGAAGTCGAGTCGATCGAGATCTATCGGCGCGGCCTGGCCCGTCAGGATGCCCGCCCGCTTCGTTGTGAGCAACGTGAAGACGCCCCGCTGCACGAGCGCAGGCAACCGATTAACACCCGCGTGGAACTTGAGCGCGGTGATCCAGTCGATCACGGGCGAGTCGAGAATTACGCCGCGCACGGAAGCGGCGAGAGGTGATCTGGTGACGGCTTGAAGCACGATCGCGCCACCCATTGACCAGCCCATGAGAATGAGGTGCTTCGCGCCGTGGTCGAGTGCCCACGCCATGGCTGCCTCAAGATCGTGCCACTCAGTGTCACCGAGCGAATATCGATGATCGTCCGTATCGGGAGCATCTCCGTCGTTGCGATACGACACCACGAGCGAGGTGTAACCCAGCTCGCGAAAGACCGGAACCGCCCGCAACGCCTCTTGCCGGCGCACGGCCCGACCGTGCACGTGGATGACCCAGCGGTCGGTTGAGCCCTGAGCGGGAACAAGCCACGCGGGCGCCGCACCGAGCTCGGTCTCGATCACGACGTCGTTCCACTCGACCCCGAGGTCGGCCGGCGACAAGTAGTACCACCCGCCCATTCGCGCGCGACGAGCTCCCTCGAGCTCACCGAAGTCGACGCCGAGCAGTTGTCTCGTGACGGTCTCGTCGGTGTAGGACAAGATCTCCCCCACTCGAGCGTGCCCGGCATCCCGTCGGAACCACAAGCTGTATCGCCCCGGAGTCATCGAATCGAGGGTCGCCGAGAGCGTGATGGTGTGGTCCCCGACGCGCACAATCCGAACATCCTCAGGCCGGGACTTCGGCGGTGTCACGACCGTTCTCGCGAAGAGAACCGAAACGATCGCGGCCGCTGCAGAGACCGCGAGACCAAGCGATCCGAGGGCGATAGCCGCGGCTCCAGCGGTTCTTCGAGCGCTCAATCGACGAGCCACCCTAGCCTCGCTTCGGTCGGTGTCGCACAGGTAAACGGCGTGCCTCTGGTGAGAATCCCGTGATCGAGCCTAATGTTCTTCTCGTGTCCGACACACCAGCAGTCTTGCCGCTTCCAG
>JANOOQ010000030.1:0-5201 GCA_031421515.1 Leifsonia sp. | reverse complement strand
CGCGCGAGGCGACGCAGCAGCGTGTCACGACAACATGGAACTGTAACGGAGAGTGGCCGACGGAAACAAGCGGAACGCCGCGCTCGGAGCCTCATAGTCGAATTGACACGGCCCCTGGACTCTACGGTCCGGGTAAGGTACAGTGTCAGCCCTTACAAGGTGAGGAGCAAGGTCATGAAAGGTGTACAAGCTCGCTCGTTCGATTCCCCCGACGAGCAACGAACGCCCCCTAAGACGAAGGTCGACATTCTCAGATTGGAGGGTGCGACTGCTGGCCGCTATACCTTTGAGTCCGGGTGGAAATGGTCAGAGGCTGTGAAGCCCGGGGCGGGAACCGATACCTGCCAGGTACGCCACGTAGGGGTGGCGATTGCCGGTCGCCTTCACATAAAGCACGAAGATGGCTCGGAGGGTGAAGCAGGCCCCGGCGATGCCTACGTCATCGAACCGGGACATGACGCCTGGGTGGTGGGCGACGAAACCTTCGTCGGCTATGAGTTCGAGTCCAAGTCGGCCGAGGAATACGCCAGAGGGTCCTGACCGTTGTCAGGGTGTCTTGATTGGCACTCTAGCCCGGTCACGGAGGTCGGCGTAACTGACGTCATCGGTTGGGCGCTCGACGGGTTTCCGATCACTGGGCCGCGCGTCGCCGACGGCAACATCCTCACGACGAGTGACCTCGACCAATGCCACGGCATCGTGAGCACTCTCGAGATCAACGGTGAGCAAGTCGAGACGTACCACTACGTCATGACGCAAGACTTTCCGTACTCCGCGAGTTGCTTCAGGGCCGACCCGTTTCAGTTGCCGCGAGGCTAGGTTGGTTTCGTGACGCCTCGCAATCGAAGCAAACCTCGCGTGATCCCGGAGTTTTTCAGGGGCATGCTGCACCTCGTTCGCGGACTTCGCGTGTGGGTAACGGCGCCGAAGCTCATGCTGCTCGGCATCATCCCGCCGCTCATTGTCGGCGCGGTTGTCGTAGCCGCACTGATCGCGCTCGGCGTGAATCTCGAGACCATCGCAAACCTCGTGACACCATTCGCAAACGATTGGGATGAGCCGTACCGCACGGCCATTCGCGTCGTCGCCGGGGTCGCGTTTCTCGCGATCGGTTTCGTCATCATCGTCTACACCTTCACGACTCTCACACTTGTCGTCGGCGACCCGTTCTACGAGAAGATCTGGCGGCACGTCGAGGGCGAGTTCGGCGAGGTCCCCGATCTCGACACCGCTGGCTTCTGGCGCAATCTCGGGCGCGGCATTGCTTCGATATTCCGGATGCTTGTGCCCACGATCCTCATCGGCATCGCGCTATTCGCGCTCGGGTTCATCCCCCTGTTAGGGCAAGTGCTCGTGCCCGCGATGGGCGCCGTACTCGGCGGCTGGTTTCTCGCCCTCGAGCTCACGGGATTTGCGTTCAACGCGCGTGCCAAGACGTGGCGCGAACGCCGCCAAGCGCTTCGCAACATGCGGCCCGCGACTGTCGGTTTCGGGGTCGCAGTCTATGTGACGTTCCTGATTCCGGGGGGTGCCGTCATCATGATGCCCGCGGCGGTTGCGGGTGCGACACTGCTGGGCCGCCGCGCTTTGGGCGAGCGTACGAGGCTAGCTCGCAGCACCGAACCACGTCGTGACGCCGGGGCTGTAGAGCACTGAGTCGGGCATCCGGTCTCCAATCGAGTGGATGCCCGCCCTCCCGACGAGCGAATCCTCAAGGTCGACGAGCTCGCCACGCACGAGTGGCCACGGTTCGTGGTGGTTGCGCATGTACCGCGTGCGGCCGAAGCGCGACGTGAAGAGCGCCCAACGCGCAGTCAGGAACTCGGCGAGCGGGTCATCCTCCACCGTGACCTCGGTTGGGCGCACGACGAACCGGCTCGCACCGGGCCCGACGTGTCTGTGCGCGGCGTACTCGATCGAGTCGCCGCGACGAATTAGCGATGTTCGCGACCAGAAATACGGAATTGAGAAGAGCGATCTAGCGGCGAGTACCGCCGCGAGCCGCGAGGCCTCAAGCGAGAGAAACACGACTCCCCTGCGCCCTGTCTCGTCGACGCCATACAAGCGAACATTGATCTCGGCGAAGTCGCCGAAGAACGGCACGGGCGGGCTGCCAAGAACCGTCGCTCGATCGAGTCGGAATCCGATGAGGCCCACCCAACTCGAGCCGTCGAATTCGTCAGGGCGCACGCCCGCTGGCAGCAGATCGACGAGCTCGGAGCTCGGCACGCGCCAGTGCAGAAATGCAGCACTCGACCATCGCTGGCTCGCGACGGCGCGACCGATCAGATCGGGCGCCAATGTCGTGATGGGCTCAATCATGTCGCCCTGACCCGCACGCGCTTGAGAAGCAACCACAACACGAAGGAGACGGCCGTGGAGTATGCCGCGACGAGCACGCTGCTCAGGATCTGGTCGACTACAAAGCCCACTTGGCCGGTGAAGAGAAACCCCATGTCGGTCGCAAGAACTCCAAGCAAGATCACGCCGAACGCTCCCGCTACAAGGTGGCACCCGACGACGAACCACTGCTGGCGGCGGCTAGATGCGACGCGCTTGAGGGAGAAAATCGCGGCGGCGGCTCCCGCCATGACTCCCGCGACGGCCGCCGAGACAGGCGTGAAGAGCGGCGCGCCAGCAGCCACCGAAACAAGCCCACTCACGAGGCCCGCCGCTACGGCATAGAGAGTCGTTACCTGGTGCAAGATGCGCTGCACGACAAGCCAGCCCGCGATACCGCCGATTGCCCCGACGATTCCATTGACGAGGATGCCCGGCGTCGCCCCGTCGACGGCAGACTCCGCACCAACAAGCCACGCGAGCCACCCGACGGCCACGGCGACAACTGACACCACGCCGAGCCCTCGAGGCAACACGATCGTGCGCAACCTCGGCGCCGACCGTCCGCCCGCAAGGATGACGCCGAACGCCGCGGCCCCTGCAGCGACGTTGACGGCGAGTGATCCACCGTGATCCACGGGGTGTAACCCGAGGGGGTGAAACAACCCGAACGACAGAAGGGCCGCGGGCACGAACACGAGCGCACTCCACACGAATCCAAACACGAGCGTCACGAAAGCGGATGCCCCGAACGACCGGACCACGATCGTCGCGAGTAGCGCGGCCACGCCCCCGAGCAGCCCGATTGGTACGTCCAGCGGACCGGGCGGCGCTAGTACGGGCGACACCGCGAGCCACGCCACGACCCCCGTGGCGGCAGCACCGAGAGACACGAGAACTGATCGTGCCCACGGGGCGGCGGGGAGCATCCGGCCGTACATGATCGCTAACCCGACCACGACAATTGCGAGGGCAAGAACCGAGATCGCTACTACCACCGGTGTGTGCACTTGCTCCCCCTAAAGAAAACAGTAAGGGGTGCCGCTCCCCCGAGCGACACCCCTCAACCTGCGTGTCTTGCGACTACTTCGCGTCAGCGAGCACGTAGCCCTCTTCACCATGAATAACGGTGTCGATTCCAGCGATTTCGTCTTCGCTCTTTACGCGGAACCCGATCGTCTTCTCGATCGCGAAGCCGATGATGAAGGCCAAGACGAAGGAGTAGATGAGTACCGAGAAGGCCGCGATGGCTTGAACGCCGAGCTGCGTGAACTGGCCCGAGTAGACGAGGCCGGTGCCGTTAGCGAAGAAGCCCAAGTACAGGGTTCCGACGAGTCCACCGACGAGGTGGATGCCCACAACGTCGAGCGAGTCGTCGAATCCGAGCTTGAACTTCAAGTCGATCGCGAGGGCGCAAACGATGCCAGCGAGCGCACCGAGGATCATCGCGTAACCCGGCGTGAGAGCTGCACACGCTGGGGTGATCGCGACGAGCCCGGCGACGGCTCCCGAAGCTGCACCAACCGAGGTCGGCTTTCCGTCACGGATCTTCTCGACGACGAGCCACGCGAGGAGCGCGGCGGCCGGAGCGACGATCGTGTTGACGAACGCGAGAGCGGCGGTGCCGTCGGCCGCGAGCTCGGAGCCGGCGTTGAAGCCGAACCAGCCGAACCAGAGGAGGCCGGCACCCAAGAGCACGAAGGGCGGGTTGTGAGGCACGTGAGCGCCCTTGGCGAAGCCAACGCGCTTGCCGAGAACGAGCGCAAGAGCGAGAGCGGCCGCTCCAGCGTTGATGTGTACAGCGGTACCACCGGCGAAGTCGATCGTTCCGACGCCAAAGACGTCTTGCAGGCCGTGGGTTAGCCAACCGCCGTACGAGAAGCTTGCGTCTTCTGCAAGGCCGAAGTTGAAGACCCAGCTGGCAACGGGGAAGTAAACGATCGTCGCCCAGATGCCCGCGAAAATCATCCAGGAGCCGAACTTCGCGCGGTCAGCAATGGCACCCGAGATGAGTGCCACGGTAATAATCGCGAAGGTCGCTTGGAAAGCCACGAAGGCGAGCGGCGGGTAGGCGGCACCCTCGGGAACCTCGAGGAGGTTGCTAAGGAGAATCGCACCCGGGTCGATCGACCAGAGCGGGAGCGTGCCCTCGGCACCCGGGAAGGCGATTGCGTAGCCGTAGATGGCCCACAGCACGCCGATCAGCCCGATTGCGCCAAAGCTCATCATCATCATGCTGATGACGCTCTTGGCCTTGACGAGCCCACCGTAGAAGAATGCGAGCCCTGGTGTCATCAGCAGCACTAGCGCCGATGTCAGGAGTAAGAAGGCAGTATTGCCCTGATCCATTGTGTACCTCTCGTTAAAACTGCGAAGGGAGTGCACCGTCGGGTCCACACGGGGAGGTCACTCCTCGGGCACGCAGCCAGTGTGGGGCTTTGAAGTTTCGCGCGCGGTGTCGCTCGTGTTTCCGGTCTGTTACGCGAGTGGGCGCCGTGTAAACATCGTGTTTCGTGACTCCCCCAAAGCACGCAACACTCGCCTCGTAGACTTGCCCCATGACCTTGCTGCGCTCCGAACGGTTCTCGGCAGTGCTCCTCGTGATCGCGGCTGGGCTCGGACTCGCGATTGCGAACTCGCCCGCCGCGTCCGCAGCAGCGGCGATCGAGGGTCTGCACATCGGCTTCGCGGGGTGGGGGCTCGATCTCACGGTCGGTCACTGGGTGAAAGACGGACTTCTCGCGATCTTCTTCTTTATCGCGGCAATCGAGTTGCGCCATGAGCTTCGACACGGCGAGCTCAATACCCCACGGAAGGCGATCGTCCCGACGGTTGCGGCGGTCGGTGGCGTGGTTGTTCCC
>JANOOQ010000029.1:0-13294 GCA_031421515.1 Leifsonia sp. | reverse complement strand
TTGACGACGATGCCGTCGATTTCGTGCTCGACGCTCCCCCGGTGCTCGCCGAAATACTCGATGAAGGCTGCAACATCTGCCGCGGAGTTCTTGACGGCGAAGTGGGTGCTCACGGGGAGTCGCCAACCGGCGAGCAATGAGTACACCTCGCTCTGGCTCGCCACGGGCGGGTTCGGCCAAGCGCCGATGCCGTGCACGAGCATCCGGAGCCTCGATAGTCTGCGCCGCATGAGGTCGAGTCCCGCGGCCGACTTGCCCTCGGCCTTTTGTCGCAAGGAACCGGATGCCGCGTTGCGAGGGTTAGCGAATACGCGCTCGCCCGCGGCCGCTTGCTCGGCATTGAGTGCCCTGAAGGCCGCAACGGGGAAGAAGATCTCGCCGCGAATCTCGACGAGCGCCGGATGGCCCGTGCCCAAGAGCTGAGCGGGAATCCCCTCGATCGCGGCGATGTTCTCGGTGACGTCTTCGCCCACGACTCCGTCGCCCCGTGTTGCCGCTGACGTGAGCCGCCCGTTCTCGTAGCGGAGGTTGATCGCGAGCCCATCGATCTTGAGCTCACACAAGTAGTTGACCGCGCGGCCGGAGTCGCGCTCGACCTTCGCCGCCCACGCCGCGAAGTCATCAAGGCTGAAGACGTTGTCGAGCGAGAGCATGCGCTCCGCGTGCGTCACGGGGTCGAAGAGGGTCGCGGCACGTCCGCCGACGGATTGCGTGGGGCTGTCTTGACCTTGCAGTTGCGGATGCTCGCGCTCGAGTTCTTCGAGCCGTCGCAGCAAAGCGTCGTACTCTTCGTCACTTGCGAGCACGGCGTCTCGCTCGTAGTATGCGTCGCGCAGTTCGAGGATGCGCGTAGTGAGCGCGGTCACCTCCGTTTGCGCGGCGATGAGGGCCGGATCGGAGTGCTGGGGGGAGCTATCAACCACGAGGCAAGCCTACGACCGACGGCAGACGCGGGTACTCGACTATACGAGCGCGACCGCCGAAACCGTGCGGTCGATCGTGCATTGCCCGAGCACTCTTGTACCGACGTAAAGCACGGCGGTCTGGCCCGTCGATACTCCATTGAGCGGGGAGTCGGGCGTGATGACGAGTTCGCCGTCCACGACTCGCGCGACAGCGGGCACGGGGTTGGAGTGCGCTCGCACTTGCACGTCGCACGCGAACGGTTCTGCCGCGTCATCCGGAGCCCGACCAGCCCACGTGAACGTCGAGCCAGCGATCTCCGCGAGCGCGAGTGCTTCGCGCGGCCCCACGACGACCTGGTTCGACTTGGGTCTGATTTCGAGCACGAAGCGCGGCATGCCGTCATCCGTCGGGTACCCGACATTGAGGCCTTTGCGCTGGCCGACTGTGAACGCGAGTGCACCTTCGTGAGTGCCGAGAACTGCGCCCGATCGGTCGAGAATCTCTCCGCGCTCGGCGCCAACGCGGTCGGCGAGCCACCCCCGAGTGTTTCCATCGGGAATGAAGCAAATGTCGTGCGAGTCGGGCTTCGACGCGACCGAGAATCCTCTCTCCGCCGCTTCGGCGCGAACGAGGTCTTTCGATGGAGTGGACCCGAGAGGAAACATCGTGTGTGCGAGCTGATCGGCCGTGAGCACGCCAAGCACGTACGACTGATCCTTCGCCCACGCTGCTGCACGGTGGAGTTCGGGGTTGCCGTCGGCGTCTGTGGCGATCGTCGCATAGTGGCCAGTCGCCACCGCGTCGAAGCCGAGCGCGAGCGCCTTTTCGAGGAGCGCCGCAAACTTGATGCGCTCGTTGCATCGCATGCACGGGTTGGGTGTTCGGCCGGCCGAATACTCGGCGATGAAGTCGTCGACGACATCGGCCTTGAATCGTTCGGAGAAGTCCCACACGTAGTAGGGGATGCCGATGATGTTGGCTGCGCGCTGGGCATCCATCGAGTCCTCGATCGTGCAGCATCCGCGCGAACCCGTGCGCAAAGTGCCGGGTTGTCGGCTGAGCGCGAGGTGCACGCCAACGACCTCGTGCCCCGCGTCGACGGCGCGCGCGGCAGCAACGGCGGAGTCAACGCCTCCACTCATTGCCGCGAGAACCTTCATGCCCTCAAGTGTAGGTTCGCGCCGCGGCTCCGCGAGACTGTAGTGTGCCGCTAACCGGGCGCCGTCATTCCCGCCCCCCGTGCTCGCGTCACGGCGAGCGGCAGCGCCGCGACGAACGCGTCAACCTCGTCGTCTGTCGACTCTGGTCCGAGAGTGATGCGGAGCGCGCCCCGAGCGTCGGCCTCGGAAACTTCCATCGCGAGTAGTACGTGCGAAGCCTCGGGAACCCCGGCCTCGCACGCACTCCCGGTCGAGACCGAAAAGCCCGCGGCATCCAGCAAAAAGAGGAGCGAATCACCTTCGCATCCGGCAAACGTAAAGTGCGCGTTTCCCGGGAGTCGATCGACAGAATCGCCCCGGTAAATCGCGGTCGGCACGGCCGAGCGGATGCCGCGCACGAGCCGATCGCGTAAGGCTGCGAGTCGAGGCGCGGTCGTGGCCATCGCGGCCAACGCGTGCGCGCATGCGACGCCGAACGCCGCTGCGCCCGCGGCGTCTTGAGTGCCCGACCGAAACCGCTGCTGACTTCCGCCGTGGATAAGCGGCGTGACGGTTTCTCTGCGCGCGACGACGAGCGCACCGATTCCCACGGGTCCGCCGATCTTGTGGGCGGAGATGCTGAGCGCCGCGAGCCCCGAAGCGTGAAAGTCGATCGGCACGTACCCATAGGCAGCCACGGCATCGCAATGCACGGGCACACCGTGCGCCGAGGCGAGAGCGACGATGTCGGCCACTGGCTGAACTGTGCCTACCTCGTTATTGGCCCACAAGGTTGTGACGAGCGCAACAGAATCGTCGAGTGCGCGCGACAGCGCGTCGAGGTCGATCCGACCCGTTGCGTCGACAGGGATCCACTCGATCACGGCACCCTCGTGATGCTCGAGCCACGTGAGGGTGTCGATAGTTGCGTGGTGTTCGGCTCGCGTAGCGAGGATTCTTCTCCGCTCGATGACGGGTCTCGTCGCGCGCTGGAGCTGGGAGCGACGGCCATTTCTGGCCGTCGCCGCGACACCAGCGCCGACGGCCGTCTCGGTCGTCGGGTGGGTGCGTGCGAGGTACAACCCCTTGATCCCCAGGTTGACTGCCTCGGTACCACCCGACGTGAAAGTCACCTCGACTGAATCTGCACCAACTGAGGCAGCAACTTCTTCTCGGGCCTCCTCGAGAATGCGCTTGGCAGCTTGGCCTTGCGAGTGAATCGACGCGGGGTTACCGACGACCTGCAGCGCGGACACGTACGCGGCGATGACCTCGGGGGTCATGGGCGACGTTGCTGCATGGTCAAGGTAGATCGCCACATTCATTACTCTAGAACGCATGCCCGATTCCTTCGCCGATCTCGGCGTCCGCGTGAACCCGGACGGTGGGCAATTACGCGTCTGGTCCGCTAGTGCCTCGAGCCTCGAGTTGTGCTTTTTCGACGACAAAGACGCGAGCTGGGTTTCGTCGAGCGTGCCGATGGTTCGCGGCGACGGGGATGTGTGGGCCGCGACATCCGCTCTGCTGGGGCCTGGCGTTCGCTACTCGATTCGCGCGAACGGACCGTCGACGCCGGGTCATCACTTCGACGCGAGTCGCCATCTCATCGACCCATACGCTCGCGGGCTCGATCGCGCCGCCGACGGTGACTGGCGAAGTTACGTTCAAGAACCCGACACGTTCGATTGGGGAACATCGGCCAAGCCCGCAATCGGCATGGACCACACGGTGTTGTACGAAGCCCACGCGAAGGGCATCTCGAAACTCAATCCCGATGTACCCGAAGATCTGCGCGGAACGTATGCGGGCCTCGGTCACGAATCGACGATCGCATACTTGCACGACTTGGGAATCACGACGATCGAGCTCTTGCCCGTGCAAGCATTCGTGAGCGAGCAGCGCCTGATCAAACAAGGCCTCACGAACTACTGGGGCTACAACACTCTCAACTTCTTCACGCCTCACGCCGCGTACGCCTCGAAGCAAGCGCAAACCGGTGGCACGGGCGCCGTGCTGCGCGAGTTCAAGACGATGGTCAAGAATCTGCACGAAGCCGGACTCGAAGTCGTGCTCGATGTCGTCTACAACCACACCGCGGAGGAAGGCGTGCGTGGGCCGACGACGAGTTTGCGCGGCCTCGACAACAAGAATTACTACCGCCAGACCGCCGAGGGACACTACGTCGACGTGACGGGATGCGGCAACTCCCTCAATACCGCGACGCCCGCGGCCGCGCGGCTCGTACTCGACTCCCTCAAGTATTGGGCGAACGACCTGCAAGTGGACGGCTTCCGGTTCGATCTCGCCGTCACGCTGGGGCGCGACGATGCCCATCACTTTCAGGCCGAGCATCCGCTACTCCTCGCGATCAGGGACGACCCCGAACTAGCGGGCGTAAAAATCATTTCGGAGCCGTGGGATGTCGGAATGGGTGGCTGGCAAGTCGGCAACTTTCCCGGCGGCTGGAGCGAGTGGAACGACGGATACCGCGACCGGATGCGCGACTTCTGGCTCACCGACATTTCGTCGGCTCGCGCGCACGGCTCGGCTCCCAACGGCATCGGTTCGCTCGCTCGCCGCCTCGCGGGATCGGCTCACGTATTTTCGCAATCGCGCGGGCCCGTGGCATCCGTCAACTTCATCACGGCGCACGACGGCTTCACGATCGCCGACCTCACGGCCTACGACCACAAGCACAACCTCGGCAACGGTGAAGACAACCGCGACGGCACCGACAACAACCACTCGTTCAACCACGGCATCGAGGGACCAACGACCGACGCCGAGATTCTCGACGCTCGACACAAGGCCATGCGCAACCTACTCGGAACGCTCTTGTTGTCTGCTGGCATCCCGATGCTCACGGCCGGCGACGAGTTCGGGCGATCACAACGAGGAAACAACAATGCGTATTGCCACGACAGCGAACTAACGTGGCTCTCGTGGGAGCGCGCCAGCTGGCAAGAGGACTTGCTCGATGTCACGCGAAAGCTCGTGAGGTTTAGGCGCGAGAATCCTGCGCTGAGGCCCGTTCACTACGGTCGTGCAGGCGAGACAGTCAAGAACGCAACCCAAATGGACTGGTACAACAAAGACGGAAACACGATGTCTGATGCGGATTGGGATTCGTCCGGCGAGCGCACGCTTCAGTACCTCGCGGCATCGACTCCTGAATTCGAGGAGTTCAACCGCATCTTGCTCATCGTGCACGGACTCGAGGAAGACGTGACGGTAAAGCTCCCCCCGCATGAGGGCGTAGCGGGGTATTCAGTCCTGTGGGATTCGTCGCTCGCCGAGCACGTCGAACCCGTCGTCGATCACCTTCCTGGCACGCTGCTCACGGTCGCAGGCGCATCCATCCAGCTGTTGCGCGCGCACTGAGTTGTCGAGCTCCACTCCCGCCACGCTTGCGTTGGCCGCTGCAGGCATCTCGTTCACAGAACATTCGTACGTGCACGACCACAACACGACAAATTTCGGACTCGAAGCCGCGACTGCGTTGTCGCTCGACCCGGAACAAGTCTTCAAGACGCTTCTCGCTGATCTCGACGGTTCGCTCGTGGTCGCAATCGTGCCCGTCACGGGCTCACTCGACCTCAAAGCCCTCGCGTCGGCTCTCGGCGGCCGGAAGGCCGAGATGGCCGACCCACGCGTCGCCGAACGGCGGACGGGTTACATCGTCGGTGGAATCAGCCCGATCGGCCAAAAGAACGCGCACGCAACGGTTCTCGACGAAACCGCCGAACTCTTCGACACGATTTTCGTGAGTGGTGGCCGCCGCGGGCTCGACATTGAACTCGCGCCGGCCGACCTCGTTGTCGCGACGGCCGCGCGCATTGCAGCAATCGCGCGGCCCGGTCGGTAACCAGCTACTGCGCGACTGAGATGAGTCCCATCTCGGCTGCGCTTACGAGTAGCGGATGCCTCGGCACGACGCGCACGTTGTAGCCAAAGCTCCCGGCTCGAGCCAACGCGACCGTGCCCGCGAACACGAGAGGATGACCCCCTTCGCGCTCGACGAGCTGCAGCTCTTGACGCTGAACCGTGTCGAGGCGATCGCTTTCGCGCGCGCGTCCATAGATAACTTCGACGCACACGTCATCGGGATTCAGCCCGTCGATCTCAACCGTGGCGCGCACGTGGAGTTCGTCGCCGACTTGCGGCACTGCATCCACTCCCCCGGACTCGACATGGCTCACGTGCACCTTCGCCCACGCGGCAATGATTCGCGCCTTCCAGTCGGCGAGCTCTCGAGCCGGCTGGAAACTCGCCGAACTGATCGCTCGCTCGGCGGCCGCTGCTGGCACGTACAAGCGCTCGACGTATTCCTTGACCATGCGGTCGGCAGAAAGTGAGGGCGACAACGTCGCGAGCGTGTGGCGAATCGATTCGACCCACCGCGAGGGGACCCCCTTAGCGTTTCGGTCATAGAACCGCGGGGCGATCTGGTGCTCGATGAGGTCGTAGAGGCTGTCGGCTTCGAGCTGATCGCGCTCGGCTGAGTCGCCCGCCGAGTCAGCGCTCGGGATCGCCCAGCCGTTCTCCTCTTCGTAGAACTCGGCCCACCATCCGTCGAGAATCGAGAGGTTGAGCGAACCGTTGAGCGCAGCCTTCATGCCGGATGTTCCGCACGCTTCTAGCGGGCGCAATGGGTTGTTGAGCCACACATCCGTGCCGGGGTAGAGCAACTTGGCCATGCCGATGTCGTAGTTGGGCAAGAACACGATACGCTCGCGAACCTCGAGCTCCGACGCGAATTCGACGAGCTTCTGGATGAGCCGCTTGCCTTCGTCGTCGGCGGGATGCGACTTGCCTGCGATAACGAGCTGTACGGGTCGCTCGGGGTGCAAGAGCAGAGAACGCAGTCGATCCTGATCGTGCAGCATGAGCGTCAGGCGCTTGTAGGTCGGCACGCGGCGGGCGAACCCGATCGTCAGCACGTTCGGATCCAAGAGCTTCGAGAACCACGACGGGTCGCCGACTCCGGGGTTTTGTTCTTGCCACGCGGCGCGAGTGCGCGAGCGGGCATCCGTCACAAGCTGCTCACGCATCTTGCCGCGGACAGCCCACAGGTCGGCGTCGCTGACTGCCTTTGCCGTCCAGTCGACGGTCGTCGTGTCGGTGTGCCCGAACTTGTCTGCCGCGAGCGCGAGCAAGAGTGGATCGGTCCAGGTCGGAGCGTGTACGCCGTTTGTGACGGACGTGATCGGCACGTCGTCCGCGTCGAAGCCCGGCCATAAGGCGCCGAACATGCCGCGCGACACTTCGCCGTGCAATTGCGATACGCCGTTAGCGCGCTGCGCGAGGCGCAGGCCCATGACCGCCATGTTGAACTTCGTGGGGTCCCCGCCCTCGAAGTTCTCTTCACCGAGAGCGATGAGGTCGCTCGGAGCGACTCCCGGCAGCAGATCGGTCTGGGTGTACTTGCGGATGAGCTCGACCTCGAACCGGTCGATTCCCGCGGGGACGGGCGTGTGCGTCGTGAAGACGGTGCCCGCTCGCACCACTTGCAAAGCGGTCGAGAACGATAGGCCCTCGCCGATCAAGTCGCTAATGCGCTCGAGACCCAAGAAGCCCGCGTGACCCTCGTTGGTGTGGAACACCTCGGGGAAGGGGGTCGACGTGAGCTCGGAGTACGCCTTGATTGCACGCACTCCGCCAATGCCGAGCAAAAGCTCTTGAAGCAAGCGATGTTCGCCGCCGCCGCCATAGAGTCGATCGGTCACGCCCCGCAAGTCGTCGTCATTCTCGGGAATGTCTGTGTCAAGCAACAGCAAGCGGATTCGACCAACGGCAACTTGCCACACGCGCGCGTAGAGCGCCTTACCGTCTGGGAGCGCGAGCGCGATGTGCGCCGCGGTTCCATCCGGGTGGCGCAAGACTGTGAGTGGCAGTCCATCAGGATCGAGAACGGGGTAGCTCTCGAGCTGCCAGCCCTCGCGGGAGATCGCTTGTCGAAAGTACCCAGCGCGATAGAAGAGTCCGACGCCGATGATGGGCACGCCAAGGTCGCTCGCGCTCTTGAGGTGATCGCCCGCGAGAATTCCGAGCCCACCCGAGTATTGAGGCAACGCCGCCGCGATTCCGAACTCGGGCGAGAAGTATCCGATCGACGCGGGGGCATCGGTGAGGGATTGGTACCAGCGCGGCTTCTCGATGTAATCGTGCAGATCGGCCAAGAGGGAATGAGCGGATGCCACGAACGCAGCATCCCCCGCTAGCTGTCCGAGCCGCCCGGGCTCCACGGCGCCGAGTAGCGCGATGGGGTCGTGGCCCGTCTCTCGCCACAACACCGGGTCGATCGACTCGAGCAATTGCCGAGTGGGCTCGTTCCACGACCAACGGAGATTGGTTGAGAGTTCATCGAGCGCCGCAAGGGCCTCGGGGAGTACCGTGCGGACAGTAAACCGGCGTATCGCTTTCACCAGCCCACCCTAGTGCCAGAATCCCTCGCTAAGTAAACGCTTGCATAGAGCTAAATAGCGGTACGGTCGGAGCGTGGATACCGAGTACAAACCAAAGTTGGGGCGCATCCCGATCCGCCACCTCGCGCCCGTGCAACCGGGCGACCTCTGGCCTGCAAAGGCGTTCGCAGGAGAAGTCGTACCTTTTGAGGCCACGATCTTTCGCGAGGGACACGATCAACTCGGTGCTCGCCTCATTCTGACCGACCCCCACGGCACCACCACGACGTACCGCATGCGACCCATCGCGCCCGGCACAGATCGGTGGCAAGCGGATGCACTCCTCGCCGCCGAGGGCGAGTGGACGTGGCACGTTCGCGCGTTCAATGACGACTGGGCGACGTGGCTCCACAACGCCGAGCTCAAGATTCCCGCCGGTGTGGACGTCGACCTCATGATCACGATGGGCACGCTCTTGCTCGAACGCGCCGGCAGCCGCAAGATCGTCAAAGACGCCGCCGATGCTTTCGCGAGCGCGACCCTTACTCCCGCGGCCAAGCTAAAGATCGCCTCCGACCCCAAGCTCACCCTGGCGATCGAAGCCAAGCCACTCGCGAGCCTCACGACCGAGAGCGACACGCATCGCTTGCGCGTTGAGCGATCTCGCGCTGGAGTCGGCAGTTGGTACGAGTTCTTCCCGCGCAGCGAAGGCGCGAAGCAAGCCAAAGACGGCACGTGGACGAGCGGCACGTTCCGCACGGCCGCGAAGCGTCTCGCGAGCGTCGCCGACATGGGATTCGACGTGCTCTACTTGCCGCCGATCCACCCGATTGGTCACGCGTTTCGCAAAGGCCCGAACAACACTCTTATGACGTCGCCGGGGGATCCCGGCTCGCCGTGGGCGATCGGCTCTGCCGACGGTGGGCACGACGCCGTGCATCCCGATCTCGGCACAATCAAGGATTTCGACTTCTTCGTTGCGACGGCTCGCGACCTCGGCATCGAAGTCGCGTTGGACTTCGCGCTACAGTGCTCCCCCGACCACCCATGGGTCACCGAGCACCCCGAGTGGTTCACGACTCTGCCCGACGGCACGATTGCGTATGCCGAGAATCCGCCCAAGAAGTATCAAGACATCTACCCCATTAATTTCGAGAACGACCCCGAGGGCATCCGCGCCGAAGTCTTGAGGTTGTTGCGCTTCTGGATCGTGCGCGGCGTTCGAATTTTTCGAGTGGATAACCCACACACGAAGCCATTGCAATTCTGGGAACTCGTGCTCAAGGAGATCAACACCGAGTATCCCGACGTTGTGTTTCTCGCGGAAGCGTTCACGCGTCCAGCGATGCTTCACTCGCTCGCGCAAGTCGGCTACCAGCAGTCGTACTCGTACTTCACGTGGCGCAACACGAAGACCGAACTGGCAGAGTTCTTCGAGTCGTTCTCGCACGACACGTCTGCATTCTTGAGGCCCAACCTCTTCGTCAACACGCCCGACATTCTCACGGAGTACTTGCAATTCGGCGGACGGCCCGCGTTCAAGATTCGGGCCGCGCTAGCGGCAACCGCGAGTCCGAGCTGGGGGGTGTATGCGGGCTTCGAGTTGTTCGAGCACGTCGCCCGCGCGGGCAGCGAAGAGAACATCGATAACGAAAAATACGAGTACAAGCAACGCGATTGGGCCGCGGCCGAAAAGGCGGGCACGTCACTCGCGCCGTACCTCACGCGACTCAACCTGATTCGCGCCGCGCACCCAGCACTCCGCCAGTTGCGCAATCTCGACATCCACTGGAGTGACGACGAGTCGATCCTCGTGTATTCGAAATATCTCGATGGCGCGTATCTCGATGGCGGGGCATCCGACGCCGTCATCATCGTGGCCAACGTCGACCCCCACTCGGTACGAGAGACGACAGTGCACCTCGATCTCGCGAAGATCCGGCTCACACCGGGAAGCACGTTTGGCGTGCGCGACCTCATCACGGGTGCTCACTTCGAGTGGAGCAGCGACAACTATGTGCGGCTGGACGCGTTCAGCGAGCCCGTGCACATCTTGCACGTCGAACCCGTGGCAGTGAAGACGAAGGGCAACTAATGGCCAAGAAGACGACACCGAGCGCGCTGCCCGAGCTTCACTCCGACCACATCGCCGCGCTCGTGGGCGGTGCTCATCCGCGGCCGCACGACACGCTCGGCCAACACGCGCACGGCGATAGCTTCGTCATTCGAGTCATCCGCCCGCTCGCGTCGGCGGTCACGGCGATCCTCGCGGACTCGAAGCGAGTGCCGCTCGTGCACGTCGCTGACGGATTATGGCAAGCCGCAACTGGCGCACCAGGGCAGTCCTATGTCGTTGAGACGCAATACGACAACGGTCCATCCTGGACCGCCGAGGACCCGTACCGGTTCGTGCCATCCGTCGGCGAAGTCGACCTCTACTTGTGGGGCGAGGGTCGCCACGAACAGTTGTGGCACGTGCTCGGAGCGCACTACCGCCCACACGAAGACATCGACGGCACATCCTTCAGTGTGTGGGCGCCGCACGCTAAAGCTGCTCGCGTCATCGGTGACTTCAACGAGTGGAACGGCGTCGGTCATTCGATGCGCCGCTTGGACGACACGGGCGTGTGGGAGCTCTTCATTCCCGCGCTCACTCCCGGCAACGGCTACAAGTTTGAGCTTCTCACCGAGGCAGGCGAATGGGTCAAGCGCGCAGACCCCATGGCTCGGTATACCGAAGTGCCGCCCGCAACAGCATCCAAGGTCGGTCAATCTCACTTCGAGTGGGGCGACGGTGAGTGGATGACGCGGCGCTCCCAAACCGACCCCCACAACTCCCCCATGAGTGTGTACGAACTGCACGTCGGTTCGTGGCGGCCGGGACTCGACTACCGCAGTCTCGCGGACGAGCTCATCGCCTACGTGGTCGAGCTCGGCTTCACTCACGTCGAGTTCATGCCACTTGCCGAGCATCCGTTCGGTGGATCGTGGGGCTACCAAGTGACGGGGTATTTCGCCCCGACGAGTCGGTTCGGGCATCCCGACGACTTGAAGTACCTGATCGATCAACTGCACACCGCGGGGATCGGCGTCATCATGGACTGGGTTCCCGGGCACTTTCCGAAAGACGAGTGGGCCCTCGCGAAGTTCGACGGTCAAGCGCTGTACGAGCACAGCGACCCCCGCCGGGGCGAGCAAATGGACTGGGGCACGCTCATCTTCGACTTCGGTCAGTCGCAAGTTCGCAACTTTCTGGTTGCTAACGCGCTGTATTGGCTCGAGGAGTTCCACATCGACGGACTTCGCGTCGATGCTGTCGCGAGCATGATCTACCTCGACTACTCGCGCGAAGAAGGGCAGTGGCTCCCCAACCAATTCGGCGGACGCGAAAACCTCGAAGCGATCAGTTTTCTTCAAGAAGTCAACGCGACGGCTTACAAGCGCAACCCAGGCATCGTCATGATCGCCGAGGAGTCGACGTCGTTCCCGGGTGTAACGAAGCCGACCGCGCAATCCGGTCTCGGCTACGGACTCAAATGGAACATGGGGTGGATGCACGACTCGTTGCAATACATGCAAGAAGATCCCATGCATCGGTCGCATCACCACAACGACATCACGTTCTCTTTTCTCTACGCATTCAGCGAGAACTTCTTGCTGCCCATCAGTCACGACGAAGTCGTGCACGGCAAGGGATCGCTCCTGCACAAGATGCCGGGCGACCAGTGGCAAAAGCTCGCGAACGTGCGCGCCTACCTGTCGTTCATGTGGGCACACCCCGGCAAGCAATTGCTATTCATGGGCAGCGAGTTCGGGCAGCCGTCGGAGTGGAGCGAAGAGCGCGGGCTCGATTGGTGGATTCTCGACCAGCCGGTTCACCAGGGGCTCCAGAAGCTCGTGGGCCAACTCAATCGCGTGTACACCGCAACCCCGGCGCTGTGGGAGCAGGACAACGACTCGGCAGGCTTCGAGTGGATCGACGGCGGCAACGCCGCGCAAAATGTCGTCGCGTTCATCCGGTGGTCACGCACGGGTGAGCCACTCGTTGGCTTGTTCAACTTCAGCGGCAACCCCGTGGGTTCGTATCGCCTCGGCTTACCGTTCGGCGGAACGTGGGACGAAATTCTCAACACCGACGCCGTCGAGTTCGGCGGATCGGGCGTCGGAAATTACGGCGCCGTCGAAGCGGTGAGTGAACCGTGGGGAGGCCGTGACTCGAGCGTCGAGCTCACGTTGCCGCCGCTCGCGGGGTTGTGGCTCGCGCCCCGACGCGCGTAGACGATCTACTAGCTATCGGACTTTGGTGCATCGGGCTTGGGCAACCGATCGAGCGACGTCGTCAGAATGCCGAGCACGAGCGAGCGCGGAATCCGAGACTCTTCGACGGGCGCAACGTCGCGAGCACGCACAACCTCGAGCGTTCGCGGGTCCCGCAGTTCAAACCCCGTCGCGTCGTAGACGGTCGAATAGCCGGCGTCACGTTCCCGCGACGCAGTTCGCGACGAGAGCGCAATCATCACGAAGGATGCTGCGAACGCGAGCACCACGAGCACCGCCCAGGCGACGACAAAGACCGCGGATCCAGACGCCGCCGCGATGCCGAGTGCCGCTAGGGCTCCGACTCCCGCAAGCTGAAGCCATCGGGCGAGCCCGTCCCACTGCCACGCCGTCGGACGCACGCTTAGTACAGGAGTCCCGTGAGGTGGCGGCGAGCCGCGACGACGCGCGGGGCGTCGGCGCCGCCGATCTCGAAGTACTCGAGAAGTCGCGTGCGCGTCGAATTCTTGCCTGCGGTGTCGAGCGACGGAAAGAGATCGAGCAGTCGCGCGAACGCGTCTTCGAGGT
>JANOOQ010000028.1:0-2607 GCA_031421515.1 Leifsonia sp. | reverse complement strand
ATCTATACTAGTGTGTCAGAGTAATAGTTTGTTGGTGCATCAGACACTATTATCTTTGTACACCAAATTTCTAAATCGTAGATCGCCACGAATATTATCAAAATCTGGGTTCTGCTTTGCTTCTCTTATGCAAAGACGAGGTTTAATATTAATTTCTTTTTGTACCCGGGGGGGTGCCCCCTTCGCGGCCCCCGCCCCCACCATATGGATGCAGTTAGGTAGGTGCCCTTGTGGCAACGTTCGTGATCCGGCGACTCATCGCGTCGCTCTTTATTTTTCTCGCGGCTACATACCTCATGTACATTTTGGTCGCGTTCTCGGGTGATCCTCTCGAAGACTTGCGCACGAGCACATCCCCCAACAAGCAACAACTCATCGAGGCGCGAACAGCGTTGTTAAACCTCGATGTTCCGCCTTTCTTGCGCTATTTCATTTGGCTTAGCGGAGTGCTCAAGTGCTTCGTGAGCTTTGAGAACGGCAGTGTCCAGTTCGGACAGTGCGACTTGGGCGTAACCGTTCAAAACCAGCCCGTAACGGTATTGCTGCAGCAAGCGGCCGGCTCGACTCTTCAGCTCGTTGCGATCGCCGCCCTCATCGCGATCGTGCTCGGGCTCGTTGTGGGAATCACGACAGCCCTGCGCCAATACAGCGGTTACGACTACGGAGTGACGTTCTTGTCGTTCCTGTTCTTCTCGCTTCCCATCTTCTGGGTCGCTGTTCTGCTCAAGCAGTACGTGGCCATCGGGTTTAACAACTTCCTTGCGGATCCGCACATCATCGTGCCCGTCATAGTGGTGGTATCGATCCTTGCGGGCCTCATCTGGATGTCGATCATCCCTGCCAAGGGCATTCGGCGGTTGATCACTTTCGCGATCGCTGCGACTTCGACAGCCGCGACGCTCACGTATATGGAACTCGCCGACTGGTTTAGTGCCCCCCATATCGGCATTGTGGGTGTGACGATCACTCTCGTCGGCGCTGCGTTTGGAGTCACGGCAATTTCTACGGGCCTTCGCAACCGTCGCGCCCTCAAGGCATCCCTCGTCGTCGCGGCAGTCGGTATCGCCGTGTGGTACCCGTTCATGAACTTCACGAGCGGGATGTCCTATCTCGTGTGGGTGCTCTTCGGTGTGTTGCTCGTGGTGGGCAGCGGGGTCATCGGGTGGTTCATGGGTGGCGTGGACCGTCGCCCCGTGGCTCGCACAGCAGCGATCGTCGGGTTCATCACGGCCGCCGTGCTCACGCTCGACCGACACATGCAAGTGTGGGATGACTACGTCAATTCCGACCGAATCAAGGGACGGCCGATCGCGACGATCGGATCCGGAACTCCGGGGCTCGAGGGCTCGATTTGGGTTCACGGCGTAGACCTCTTCACTCACCTTCTCTTGCCGACAATGGCGCTCATCCTCATCTCGTTCGCGACGTACACGCGATACTCGCGCGCGAGCCTCCTTGAGGTAATGAATCAGGACTACATCCGAACGGCGCGAGCGAAGGGGCTCACGAACCGCACGGTCGTCGTTCGCCACGCCTTCCGCAATGCGCTCATCCCGATCGCGACGATCGTCGCGTTCGACATCGGTGGAATCATCGGTGGTGCCGTCATCACGGAGCGCGTGTTCGGTTGGTCGGGCATGGGTGCCCTATTCCAAAACGGATTGGACAAGGTCGATCCCAACCCCGTCATGGCGTTCTTCCTCGTGACGGGGGGGCTCGCCATCCTCTTCAACTTGATCGCTGACCTTGCATATGTGGGTCTCGACCCAAGAATTCGGGTGTCCTAATGAGTAGCAACGTTCCCGTTCAGGAGCCGGGTCACCAAGTCGCCAGTGTGACCGATGCCGAGAACTCAATTGAGCTCAAAGAAATCGTCGGCCTCAGCCAAGCCCAGATCGTTCGTAAACGATTCTTCCGGCACCGCGGAGCGCTCGCAGCGATGGTGTTGCTGGTGTTCATCATCGTGCTCGCATTCACCTCGGTGGGCGTCGCATTCGGTAGTTGGAAGAGCGGCGGCTGGTGGCAATTTACCTGGAACATCGCGGTCGAGATCGAAAATGGTGGTCGACCGACGCTGAGCTTGTTCCCGTTCAACATCGGTAATCACCCCTTCGGTCAAGACGAGGTCGGGCGCGACATCTTCGCGGTCGTCATGCGCGGTACTCAACAGTCGCTCATGATCATGGTGATCGTTGGAACGATCGCGTCGCTCATCGGCACGGTCGTCGGGGCAATCTCGGGCTACTACCGCGGAGCGCGGGATGCCGTGCTCATGCGCTTCACCGACATCGTCATCACGATCCCCGTGATCGTCATCGGTGCTGTCTTGGGTCGACGATTCGGAATCTCGGGCGCACCGATCCTCGCGATTATCCTGGGTCTCGTTCTGTGGACTGGCCTCGCTCGATTGGTTCGCGGTGAGTTCTTGTCTCTGCGTGAGCGCGAATTCGTGGATGCCGCTCGAGTCGCAGGGGCGCGAGACAGCCGCATCATCTTCCGTCACATCCTCCCTAACGCGGTCGGCGTGATTATCGTCAACTCGACGTTGCTCATGGCCGCGGCAATCCTGATCGAGACGGGCTTGAGCTTCCTCGGTTACGGGGTGCA
>JANOOQ010000027.1:0-4630 GCA_031421515.1 Leifsonia sp. | reverse complement strand
GGCTGGCCCGTAGGTTACGAGGCAGTCGAGTTCGCGTGCGGAACCTCACCGGGCGGACTATTTGTCGCGGCGGGCGCGGATCTCACGTGCCATGTCGACGCCGGCCCGCCAGAGACTCCCTACTTGACCATCCGCGTGACGGCCAATGGCGGGCAAACTTATGACCTCACCCTCAACGCTTTCGACTTCGACTAAGGGGACCACAATGACTATGACACCCGAGCAGGCGACCTGGTTTTCCGACATTTTCAATCGGCTGGTCGCGAATGTCGACCAGGTTCTGTTGGGCAAAACCTTCGTGATCCGATTGGGCTTCACTGCGCTGCTGAGTGAGGGCCATTTGTTGCTCGAGGACTTTCCCGGCACCGGTAAGACGTCGTTTGCTCGGGCAATCGCGCAAAGCGTCGCGGGCACGAGTAACCGCATCCAATTCACGCCTGACTTGCTTCCGGGTGACATCACGGGCGTGAGCATTTTCGATCAGCGCTCAAGCGAATTCGAGTTCCACCCAGGGCCGATCTTCTCAAACATCGTTCTAGCGGATGAAATCAACCGCGCGAGCCCGAAGACGCAGGCCGCCCTGCTTGAAGTCATGGAAGAGGCGCAAGTAACTGTTGATGGCGTCACCCACCCCGTCGGAGCTCCGTTCATGGTCATCGCGACTCAGAACCCGATCGAGCAAGCTGGAACGTATCGGCTGCCTGAGGCGCAACTCGACAGGTTCATCATGAAGGCATCAATCGGATATCCCGATCATGCGTCGACAATTCGGATTCTCGAGGGAGCCAGCGTCAAAGCCCACGAGGTAACGCTTCCGCCGATCGTGACGTCGGAAGTTGTCAGCGAAATGGCGCAGCTCGCACGCACGGTTCACGTCGACCCGACCATCAACGACTACGTAGGCCGTCTCGTCGAATCGACGCGCACGGCGAGCGAAGTTCGCTTGGGTGCGAGTGTGCGCGGTGCTCTCGCGCTCATTCGCACAGCCAAGACCCTCGCGGCCGCGAGTGGTCGGCACTACGTAATTCCCGACGACATCAAGGCGCTCGCGGAACCCGTTCTTGCCCATCGACTCGTCATCGACCCCGAAGCCGAGTTTGATGGCGTCACGGCGTCGAACATCATGGGGCAGATTCTCATCGAGACGCCACCGCCGAGCGATCGGCAAGCCGTGTAATGTCTCCCGTCTCAGCCCCAGAGTCCAGTAGCACGCGCGCGTCGGGTGTAGCGCGCCTCGACGCGCACTCCACTACTGGCTCCCACGCCCTCACGAACGCGCGAACCCGAATTGTCGGGGATCGCACGGGTGTGCTCGCGGACGCCATCATCGCGATGGTGCAATTTGCGACGGTAGTTCGGGACTACTTGGCTCGTGGCTTTGGTCGCGTGGCCGCCGTCGTAACTCCGCTCGGGTGGGCGATGGTGCTCTTGACGCCACTATTACTCGGGTTCGGCTACGGGCTCGGCTGGGTCGAACTCGTCGTCGTCGGATTCGCTCTCGTAGCAATGATCATCATCGCGGTCGTGTACCTCGTCGGCCGAAGCACGATCGACATCGAACTCGAAGTACCGCACAGTCGAGTCGTTGTCGGTGAACGCGCGGCGGGGCGCGTGCGGGTATCTAACCCGAGCCGCGTGCGAGCGCTCGGAGTGACGGTGGAAGTTCCCGTCGGCTCGGGCCTCGCGGAACTCGCTCTGCCCGGGTTGCGCAGGGATGCCGAGATCGTCCGCGAGTTTGAGATACCGACCACCCGCCGCGGTGTCTACCGGATCGGTCCAGTGCGAACTGTGCGAGCCGACCCTGTGGGTTTGGTGCGCCGCGAATTGGTGTGGACGGACGCGGCGGAGCTCTTCGTGCATCCGCGAACCATTGGGATCCCCAGCATGAGCACAGGATTCATCAAGGATCTCGAGGGCAACCCGACGAAAGACCTGTCCAACAACGATGTGTCGTTCCACGCCCTCCGCGAGTACATGCCGGGTGACGAGCGGCGGTACATCCACTGGAAGTCGACGGCTCGAACGGGAACCTACATGGTGCGCCAGTTCGAAGAGACTCGCCGGAGCCATCTGGTCATCGCGCTGAGCCTCGCGAATTCGGACTACGCGAGCGACGAAGAGTTCGAGCTCGCGGTGAGCGTTGCCGGATCCCTTGGGGCTCGAGCGATTCGCGACGCTCGCACTGTAACGGTTGTCGCGAGTGAGCTAACTCCTCAATTCGCGAAGCGCAAGGTCTACGCGGTGCGCTCGCTGTCGACGATCACTCGCTCCCGGCTTCTCGATGACCTCGCGGTCGTGGGGCGATCCGAGACGGCGCTCGCGATCGTCGACGTCGCGCGAGTCACGGGAGATCAAGCGAACGGAGTGTCTGTCGCGTTCTTGGTGTGCGGGTCGACCGTTACGCCTCAAGACTTGAGGTCGGCATCCACTAAGTTCCCACTCGGCGTCGAGGTGGTCGCCGTCGTGTGTGACCCAGAGCGCACGCCGGGACTCAGGCGCGTCGCGGGACTCAGCGTGCTCACGATCGGTTACCTCGAAGACCTGCAAAAGTCGCTCGCGCGATCGGCGGCGGCGTGAAGACTCAACTCTCAGCATCCTTCGTTGTCGTCAACACGGCAATGCTGTGGATCACGACACTCATTGCGTGCACGGCGCTGTGGTCGATATATCAGAGCTCCGCGCTACTCATTCTCATCGCGGTCGCGTTGCCTCTAGGGACGATCATCGCGATTCTCGGCGCGCGCTATAGGTGGCCCACTTCGATCGTCGCGCTCGCAATCGTCATTACGTTTTTCGGAATCGGAGTTCAAGTCGCGGTACCGTCTCAAACGCAATTTGGAGTGCTCCCGACGATCGCGGGTCTCTTGGATCTTCTCGCGAGCGTTGCTCTCGGGTGGAAGCAACTGCTCACAATCACGCTCCCCGTCGACGACTACGAAGCGCTCCTCGTTCCCGCGCTCGTACTTGTCTTGCTCTCGACTGTCGTCGGACTCACTACGGCATTGCGCGCGAAGCACCGCGAGCTCGCGGTGCTCGCACCACTCACTCTCTTCGTCATCGCGACTGCGTTCGGTGCTGGTTATCCCAGCCGGCCACTCGACGCACCCATCGCACTCATGGTCGCTTCGCTCTTGTGGCTCGTGTGGTTCCGCTGGTATCGCCGGCGCGAAGCGATTCGGCTCCTTTCGAGTCAGTCAGCGGATGCCGCGGGCGCGCCCAACGCGCGCGATACCGGCACCTCGGGCGTGCGTACGGGACTCGGCGCCGCGCTCATTCTCGTGGTCGCGTCGACCGCGGCGATTGCCGCGCTCTCCTTGGTTCCGCCTACCGCGGATCGCACGGTCCTACGCACGAACATCGAGCAAGCCTTCGATCCGCAAGACTATGTAAGCCCACTCGTTGCGTTTAGGCGCTACCTTCAACCCGCTCTCGCGGACACGGCGTTGTTTACCGTCTCGGGACTCGAGGGCAACGGCCGAATTCGCATCGCAACTCTTGACACGTATGACGGAATCGTGTTTTCGGTGGGGAGCGACGCAATCTCGAGTGAGTCCGGGTCGTTTACAAGAGTGCCTTTTCGCTTCGATCAGGCGGGCGTCGACGGGATAAGCAGCACGATCTCGATTGACGTCACAGGGTACGACGATGTGTGGGTTCCCACGGTTGGTTTGTTTGAGGAGATCACGTTCTCCGGCGAGAATGCGACGGCCCTTCGCAACGGCTTCTATTACAACAACACGTCGGCGACCGCCGCGAGCTTGGCGGGCATCCGCTCGGGCGATAGCTTCGAGCTCACAGCCGTCCTGCCCGCTCAGCCAGCAATGAGCGATCTCGCGGCGCTTGACCCCGGTGCAGCGACGGTTCCCGAAGCGAGGGGGGTTCCCGCCGAGCTCACCGCAAAGCTCGACGAATATGTTGACGGGGTCGAGGGCGCTGGACCTCAGCTCGTCGCGATGCTCGCTGGCCTCGCAAACGAAGGTTATATCAGCCACGGAATTGGTGCTGATGAGCCTGCGAGCCGGTCGGGACACGGAGCCGACCGCATCGCCGAGCTTCTCACCGCGCCGCGCATGATCGGCGACGGCGAGCAATATGCGGTCACGGCTGCACTCATGGCTCGGGTGCTGGGATTTCCCTCGCGCGTCGTCTTTGGCTTCGCTCCGACGGCCGAAGTCGTGAGTGGGAGCGATGTTGCCGCGTGGATCGAGATTAACACGAAGCAATTTGGGTGGGTTGCAATCGATCCGACACCACTACTTCGAGAGATTCCTGAGGAGGTTCCCGAAGACGAAACTGTCGTCGCTCGACCGCCCACGGTCGTGCCGCCGCCGGTAGTCGAGTCCGAAACCCTCGACCGGCAAACTACCCCCGAGAGCGAGCAAGAACTACCGCCCGACCTCAATCCGGTTGTGCAGGTTCTTCTTGTGATCGTGCGGATTCTCGGGATAGTCGCAGTGGTTGCTGGGATCGTGCTCGCTCCGTTCATCCTGATCATTGCCGCGAAAGTGCGCAGACGTCGGTTGCGCCGAAGCGCTCCGAGTGCGATCGAACAGATCAGCGGTGGGTGGCACGAATTTCACGATGCGGTTATCGATCACGGGTTGACTCCCGCGCGCGCGGCCACTCGAAG
>JANOOQ010000026.1:0-4096 GCA_031421515.1 Leifsonia sp. | reverse complement strand
CACGACGGTCTTCAACGCGATCCATAAGGGTGACCCGTCGGCGGACTTGCTCGCGTACCAATACCTCCAGACGCTCCCCAAGCTTGCCGAGGGCGATTCCAACAAGATGTGGATCATCCCCTCTGAATTGACGGAAGCACTCAAGGGCATCAGTGCGGGCTTCCTTGGTGGTGCGGGTGGCAAGGGCACTGCCGCCAAGTAGCGTTTCGCGCTACTTTGCCCCCGCTCCCCCACGAGTTTTTGCTCATCGCGGGTTGGCAGTTGATGCGCCGGAAAACACGCTGCTCGCCTTCGCTCGCGCCGTGGCTGCTGGAGCCGAATACATCGAGACCGATGTGCACGCGAGTTCAGATGGGTTTTCCGTCGTCGCACACGATCCCGATTTGAGTCGCGTAGCCGGCACCAAGTCGACGGTCGAGTCACTATCGATGGCCGAACTCCGAGGCGTCGATCTTGGGTTTGACCAAGGGTTTTGCTCCCTCGCCGAGGCTCTAGACACCTTTGCGGACACCCGATTCAACATCGACATCAAGGTCGCCGCCGCGATAGCGCCGACGGTCAAGGCGATCCGCAAGGCCAATGCTACGAGTCGAGTACTCGTGACGTCGTTCAGCGATAAGAGGCGACTCGGTGCCGTTCGGGAACTGCCAGGCGTCGCAACGTCGGCGTCGGCTCGTACGTTCGCGACTGCCCTCGTCGCCGCGCGTGCTGGCAACTCTCGCCTCACTGCTCGAGCACTTCGAGGTGTTTCGGCCGTGCAAGTGCCCGAGCGCGCTCTCGGCATTTCTGTGACCACACGACGGATGATCGAACGCCTGCACGCCGCGGGCGTCGAGGTTCACATCTGGACGATCAACGACCCTGCTCGAATGCGCAACCTGTTGGAACTGGGCGTCGATGGGCTCGTGACCGACCGGGCTGATCTCGCGCTCGAAGTCGTACGCGCCCACTCCTCACCATAACGTTTGCTGTGAACTGCCTGTGAGCGCGTGAGCGTTGAAAGGATTTGCCCAGCTAGGTGGTTTATAACTAAGACTGACCGCGACTTTAAGAGGAGGCCACACAATGGCAGACCGTAGTTTGCGCGGGATGAGACTGGGAACCCAAAGCTTACAGAGCGAAGTGGGCGTCGAGTTTTCACCGCGAAAGAAGAGTGTTTACCGTTCGGCAGACGGAGCGACCTTTGAAGTCGTCTTTGCAGCTGATGCGGAGATTCCCCAGCAGTGGGAATCGCCGAAATCCGGACGCGAGGGCACGTTGCTTGACGGCGCCGGCGAACTCGTAGAACTCGACCACGTCGACGTCAAGGCTCCGCGAAGCCACTGGGACATGCTCCTAGAACGTCGCACTCGCCCCGAGCTCGAGGAGCTGCTCCAAGAGCGGCTCGACTTCTTGCGTGCGCGCAAGGGTCAGCAGAAGATCGGCGCGTAGCGCTACTTGCCGCCCTTGAGGGCAGCCGCTATTCCCCAAGCGGTGATTCTGAACAGCGCCTCAACAACGATGCCCACGTGCATCTTCGAACGCCCCGTCGCCCTCTCCACGAAGGTGATGGGGTGTTCTTCTATACGGTGACCCGTGCGTTCGAGTTGCCACGCTAGTTCCACCTGAAAGCAATACCCTTGCGATGCGACGCTCGCGAAGTTGATGTCCCGCAGCGCGCTGGCCCTGAAGACGCGAAACCCAGCCGTGATGTCCCGGATGTTCGAGCGCAACATCGTGCGCGCGTAAGCGTTGCCGGCGAGAGAAATCGCTTCGCGAATCCACGGCCAATTGAGTACGGCTCCCCCGCTCACCCAGCGTGAGCCGATCACGAGGTCGGCTCCGTCTTGCGCGAGTTCGAGCATCCGGGGCAAATCTGCGGGGTCATGCGAGCCGTCCGCGTCAATCTCAATGAGGTATTGGTACCCGTCGGCGAGGGCGAGTGAGAAGCCCGCGAGATATGCGCGACCGAGGCCGTCTTTCTCGCCGCGGTGAAGCACGCGAATTCCCGGGTCGGATGCCGCGAGCCGGTCGGCGAGGGCGCCCGTACCGTCGGGGCTCGAGTCGTCGACGATAAGCACGTCAACCGCGGGCACGCCCTGCCGCAACCGGCCGACGAGTGCCTCGAGGCTCTCGACCTCGTTGTACGTGGGAACGATTGCGATCGCTTCAGCCACGAACGCCCCGTGAGCCGAAAGCGGCGATCAGGAGAATCGAAAGCGCGAGTAGCGAGACGAACCACTCAATCTGCCGTCCGAGCGCAGCAGCGGGGGTAACGACACTCGAGAGCGGCACATCCTCGACCATCGCGCCCGCTTCAAACCACGGCAATTCCGCTGTAATTGTGCCGTCTGACTCGATGACAGCGCTGACGCCGACGGTCGAGATGTTGATGACGCTTCGGCCCAGCTCGATCGCGCGAATTCGAGCGATAGCGAGCTGTTGAGCGCTCTCGTCGGTACGGCCGAAGTCGGCGTTGTTTGATTGCGCGAAGATGACCCTCGCGCCGTCGCGGATCGAGTCGGTGAGTGCTTGATCGTCCGAAATGTCGAAACAGATGTTGACTCCAACGATGAGGCCGTTGACGTCGAGGACCATGTCGGTCGTGCCTGGCGTGTATTCGCGCCCCACGAGGTCAATGAGTTCTGGGGCAAAGGGCCGCCAGAAGGCACGGTCGGGAATGTACTCGCCGAACGGGATGGGGTGGCGTTTGTCGTAAAAGTCGGTGACGCCGACTCCGTGTTCCCACAGCACAGACGAGTTGAACACCTTGTCATCGCGCTCGGTGATGACACCAGAGATGAGCGGGGCATCCATTTGTTCGGTGATGTAGTCGAAGACACCCGCGGCGTACTCGCTGTCGAGAGGCGAGATGTCAGTCGCGCCTTCGGGCCAGAGCACGAGGTCGACGTCTTGTGCAAAAAGTGGAGCCGTGGCATCCACTTGGGCCTGCAACAAGTCGCCGTACTCGCGCTCATCGAAATAGCCCGCCTTGCCGTTACCTTGCACGGCAGCGACGCGCACACTCCCGTCGGTGGCGACTGGCCACGCGGGCAAGACGAGCAAGACGCACGCGAGTGCTACCGCGACGGATGCCCGCACGAGACCCGCGACGCCGCGAAACCGTATGGCTTCGATAGTGACGGCGACGAGAAGCACCATCGCGAAGCTCACTCCGGACACCCCGAGCCACCCAAACAGCGCAGAAACCGCGCTATCGGACTGCGAGAGCGCCATGCGACCCCACGCGAAACCGCCGTATGGCCACACGCTCGACCACGCTTCGCGCGCTGTCCACAGACCCGCTACCGCGACGGGCAGCAGCACGAAGCGGCCTAGCACACTCGGCCACGCTACGGGGACCCATCGATATGCGAGCGTGATCGCGACGGCCCCGGCCGCGAAGAAGAGTGACTCGAGTACCGCCAGTGCAGACATCGGGAGCGGCCCCAGGAATAGCGAGGCCCACTGAATGTGCGTGAAGTAAAACGTCGCGCCAGCGATGAAACCGACGAGGAGCGCACTCGCGATGCTGCGGCCGATGAGAGCCACAAGTACGAGCCCGATTCCCAGGAACGTGAGGGGCCACACGCCGATTCCGGGAAAGCCGGCGTCCATGATGGGCCCGGATGCCGCGGCCACAATTAGCGCGGCCCACAAGGGCAAAATCGGCTTCACCATTTGAGCTTAGGCAACGGAACTGTATGCCACTATTCCGCGGCGGATAGCGTCGAGGGCTGTACGCGCCGTTCGGCCGACTTCGCCGTCGGCAACGACCGATAGTTGATCGAGCAAGTCGATCGTTTGCTTGGCCCAGCGCACGAAGTCACCCGCCGCCATATCGGCTTCTTGCAGAACTGCATCGAGGCCAGTACCGCTCGCCCAGCGGTACATCGCGAGCGCGAGCCCCGTCGCGAGCGGTTGGCTACCGGGAAGCTTGTGCAAACGTTCGAGGTCATCGAGCTCGGCCCACAGCGTGCCTGTGCGATCAAACGCCTCACGGAATCGTCCGCGTGGCAAGTACCGATCCCCGAGTTCTCCCTCTTCGCGGCGCGGTTCGTAGACGAGGGTCGTCGCCATGGCGGCGAGCGATGCGGGATCCAGCTCGTTCCAGAAG
>JANOOQ010000025.1:0-2073 GCA_031421515.1 Leifsonia sp. | reverse complement strand
GTCGCCGTTGACGATCGCGGCGACATCCGCTCTCGACACCCACAGCTCGGGTCGCTCGACGACTGTGAAAACGGCCGCGGCCGGTTCGACGTGCCCGTGCTCGAGCTCGCGTGCTTCGGCGGCCCACTTCTTGAGGCCTCCGTCGAGCACTGCGACGCGGTCGTATCCCGCGGCGCGGAACAACCACCATACGCGTGCCGCCCACTGCCCGAGGGCGCCGTCGTAGACGACGACTGTCGTCTCGTTGTCGATGCCGAGTGCGCCGACGGCACTCGCGAACGCGTCAGCTGTCGGGCGCGTGAATGGGTAGGTGCCGTCGGGGTCGGAGAGGTCTTCGATGATGTCGGCGAAGACGGCGCCGGGGAGGTGCCCGTTGACTACGTAGCTCTCGTGTCCGCTCACGAACCCTGTGCGACCGCTCGGCAGCGTGGCGGTGAGCACCGTCGCGTCGAGCACGACGAGCTGCTCGGAGCCGAGGTGGTCTGCGAGCCACTGTGTCGAAACGAGCGGAGAGTCGATGAAGGGGCCAGTCATGCTTTCACGGTAGCCAGTGGATGCCCGTGCCGCACCCCAAGCGGTCACACGGCGTAACTAAAGCCCGCGGGTTGAGTAGCGCTCCGCGCGTATCGAAACCGCGTACCTAACGAACCGTCTTACGCGCCGTAATCACCCCGGTGTCGAACCCGAGCAAGTGCAATCCGCCGTTGAAGCGAGCGTGCTCGATTTTGATGCACCGGTCCATGATGACCGTGAGGCCTTGCTCTTCACCGTAGATCGCAGCATCCTGATTCCAAATACCGAGCTGCACCCAAATCGTCTTCGCGCCGACCGCGACGACTTCGTCGATTACCGACGGTATGTCGCTTGCCTTGCGAAACACGTCGACGATGTCGGGCACCTCGGGTAGGTCAGCGAGGGACTTGTATGACTTCTGGCCCAGGATCTCGTCGACCATGGGGTTGACGAAGTACACGCGGTAGTTACTCGACTGCAGTAAGTAGACCGACACGAAGTAGCTCGAGCGCGTCTGGTTAGGGGAGGCGCCGACGATCGCGATCGACTTCGCCTCTTGCAGAATCTTGAGGCGCTCTTTCGCCGTCGGGCCGACCCACGTGCGCTGCGACTTGAGCAGCTTCGCGAGCGGGGAGTTCGCGGGCAACTCACACGTGAGGCCGTTGGGGAGTTGGCTCGTGACGGTTTCAGGTGCAGTAGCTGTGGCAGTCATGTGTTCCTTAGATTTCGATACGGCCCTTTAGGGCCTACTCAATCAGCCTTTAGGGCCTACTCAATCAGCCTTAGCGGGTCGCAGCAGCGAGCGCTTGGTCTAGATCATCAACGATGTCTTCGGGGTCTTCTATTCCCACGCTGATGCGCACGACGCCAGGTAGCACGCCCGCGTCGGCGAGTTGCTGCTCGGTGAGTTGCGCGTGAGTCGTGGATGCGGGATGAATCACGAGCGTCTTCGCGTCACCGATGTTGGCGAGGTGGCTCGCCAAATTCACGTTCTCGATGAACGCCTGGCCGGCCTCGCGACCGCCCTTGACGCCGAAGCTGAAGACCGAACTCGGCCCCTTCGGGAAGTACTTCTGTGCGCGCTCGAAGTGCGCGTGGCCCGGGAGTCCGGCCCAGTTGACGAACTCGACGCGCGGGTCGGCCTCGAGAAACTCGGCGACGATGCGCGCATTGTCGACGTGGGCTTGCATGCGAAACGGCAGCGTCTCGACGCCCGTCGCGAGCAACCACGCCGAGTGCGGGGCGAGCGTCGGGCCGATGTCGCGAAGCTGCTCGGCACGCAAGCGCGTGAGGAAGGCGTATTCGCCGAAGTTGCCGTGCCAGTTGAGTCCGCCATAGCTTGCGACGGGCTCATCGAAGAGCGGGAAGTGCTCGTTCGCCCAGTGGAACCGGCCGGACTCGACGACGACACCGCCAAGGGTCGTGCCCGCTCCGCCGAGAAACTTGGTGGCCGAGTGCACGACTACATCCGCGCCCCACTCAATCGGGCGGTTGAGGTACGGGGTCGCGACGGTCGAGTCGATGATGAGCGGGATGTGGTGCGCGTGCGCGACATCCGCT
>JANOOQ010000024.1:0-1774 GCA_031421515.1 Leifsonia sp. | reverse complement strand
CGCCGTAACCATTCACGTGGGTGGGTGAGGCCCCCGGTGAGGATTCGCGCGGTCCGCGCGATGATCCCTGACTTTTCGCGCGGGGCGTAGCATACTGGGCGGGTGTCGTGGGAGGCCCGATTCGCGGAACTTGAGGAACGCGTCGCCCAGTTGACCATCGAGAACACCAGATTGCAGACCGAGAACGACGGGTTACGCGCTGAGATCGTGGCGTTGAAGGCGAAACGGCCGAAAAACTCGGGGAACTCTTCGATGCCACCGAGCCGCGATCCGGTTGCTGAACGTGAACGTCAAGCTACCGAACGCCAAACCCGTAAACGGTCCGCGGCGGGTGGAACGTCGCGTCGGGCGGGTGGGCAACCCGGTTCACCAGGCAAAACGTTGCCGTTCACACCGAACCCTGACATCACCATCGACCATCTGCCCGATATTTGTGGCGGATGCGGGGGCAGCCTTGAGGCTGCACTGGTGACCGGGATACAACGCCGTCAAAGCATCGACATCCCACCCGTGAAACCAGTCGTGACTGAACATCGGGCGATCACCAAAACGTGTGCATGTTGTGCTGCGGTCACCGCTGGACGGTTCCCGGATCATGTTCGCGCTCCGATCTCTTACGGTCCGGGTGTCCGTGCTCGGGTCGTGTATCTCCTCGCCCGGCAACACATCCCGATCGAACGATGCGCCGAAACGATGCGTGACCTGTTTGGGATCACCATGTCGACCGGCACGATCGACAAGATGTACGCCGACGCCGCCCGCCGCCTCAACGGGTTCATCGCCGCTCTGGTCGCGACCCTGCGCGGCTTATCGGTCGTGCATGTTGATGAGACCACCGACCGGATCGGCACGAAGAACTGTTGGATGCATGTCGTATCCACCAGCATGTTCACCCTGATCCATGCGTCGGCTACCCGCGGCATCCAAGCAGTCCACGACATCGGTGTCCTCGCCGGCTACCGCGGGGTGATCGTTCATGACCGCCTCGCGATGTACTGGCAGTTCACGAAAGCGAAACATCAGGCATGCGCCGCGCACCTACTACGCGATCTCGCTTCTGTCGCGCAGGTCGCCACCCAAAAAATGTGGGCCACCAACCTTGCCGGGCTCCTCGTCGAGATCAATACCGCCTGTGACCAGGCACGATCCGCCGGACACAAAACCCTCGCGCCTACCCGACAACGCGAGTTCGCTGCCCGCTACGACCAATACGTGACAGACGGACACACCACCAACCCCGACCCGGCCCCCGGACGGACCCGAAACCGACTCCAACGCGACGCCCACAACCTCGCCACCGCGTTCAGCAAACACCGACCATCGATCCTGCGTTACATGTACAACCTCGACGTAGGCATGACCAACAACCAAGCCGAGCGCGATCTCCGACCCGTCAAAATCCATCGGAAAGTGTCGTCCTGCTTCAAAACGTTGACCGGTGCCGAACGCTTCGCCCACGTCCGCAGCTACCTGTCGACCACCCGCAAACACGACATCCCCGCGATCGACGCCCTCACCCAACTCTTCAACGACAACCCCTGGATGCCACCCCTCGCGGCCTGACAGACACGTGAATGGTTACCATTTGGGTGATGGTGATGTTGCCCGCGTGTTCGTAGCCGCGTTGGTGTTGTCCGAGCCATGCGTAGTCGAGTTCTTGGCTCGCGTTATCGGGCACGGCGTCGGGGCTCACGACGCCTGTGGTGGTGGTGGGTTGCCCGAAGGGGTCATAGCGGAACGTCGCACCTTGCTTCACGCCGGCGGCGTCCGCGAC
>JANOOQ010000023.1:0-2045 GCA_031421515.1 Leifsonia sp. | reverse complement strand
TGTGGTGATGAATGCCATCACGAAGTCTCCTTTTGGGTGAGGTTGAGCAAGGCCCGGAATGGGAAGGGCGATCGCAGTGGCAAGTGCTCCGGCATAGGAGAGAACTGCGCGTCGGGTCAGTGTTGGCCGGGACAGATCATTGCTGTGCAGCATTCGTAATCCTTTCGCGAGATAGCAGCTCCACGAAAACCGGGGTGCCCTGCAAACGCTGGATACGAGATGTCAGCATGCGCCGCGGCGCAGAACCTGCCGCGCTGGTGCCGGTCTTGCTGTCTTTCTGGTTAGTTTTGGGCTGCCGGGCGCCCCCGTTGCTGTGACCGGCACAGATGTCGCGCATATCGAGCGCGAGCTCATTCCGTCCCCAAGTTTTCCTTAATCAGCCGGGCACTTGATGAACTGCATATGCACAAGTTTGACGGGTGTCCCGAGCAAGATGCCTCGTGTCAAAGAGTGGCACAGGCAAGCGGCGCAATTGCGAGCCGCTGTTAGGCGACAGTGCGCCACGGGTTACGAACGGCCCGCCGATAGTCGGAAGGGCTCATCCGCCGGTGCTTCAGGAAAACCCGTGCAAGCACCTGGTTTGACGAATACCCCACCTCGAAGGCGATCTCGGTGACTGGAAGGTCCGTCGTTTCAAGGAGGTGGCAGGTTTTCTCGAGTCTCAGTCGCGTCAGGTAGACCCGTGGAGGAACGCCAAGGCTTTGCTTGAACATGCGGGCGAAATGGAACGGCGAGAGCTGCGCCTCGACTGCCAGTTCGTCGAGGCTGATGTCTTCCGAAAGCCGCACCCGCATCAGTTCGACGCAACGCCGCTCTGCCCACGGGGCAAGGCCGCCCTTTACCGGCATGAGCGGCGCTCCGCCCAATCGGTACAACTCCGCCAATATCTCGCAGCCTGCGGCTTGGGCAAGCAGACGCGACGGCGGACCCTCACCATCACACAGGGCCCACAGGCTCCGAAGCGCCGATTGAATGGTTGGTGAGTGAAATGACCCTCGGTAGAGTTGCAGGGAATCGACCGACAACTTAAAGTCACCGGCTTCGTCGAGTATTTTCTGCCAATGCGCCAAAGGAAAAGACAAGGCGCGTATTTGATGGCTGCTGTCGACAGTGGACGTAAGGGCGAAGTCCGGCGCGCCGAGATACAAACCGCCTTTTTCGCTCGTCATATCGAAGTATCCCCCCCCTCCGTTGCCGCGAAGTCGGCCGCCTCCCAGCAGATCTTGATACAGAACCAGATCCGGCATAGCCGGACTATCCATGTTTCCGGCCGGTCGCGCCGCCTCAAGCATATTGAGTATTCCGCCGGAGGATTTCAGCGTGCGCACATAGGATCCCTGCTTGCCCTCGCTGTACCATCGGGCGAAAGACGAATAGGCAGGCATCGTCATTGACGTGTCTCCTGTTGGATTGCCGCACTGGTTAGCCGCTTGTCCGCAACCTGACCCGAGGACGACCTTGATCCTTGCCACCTGCCGACGGTCCGTACCATTTGCGCAGATGGCTTCGTCTTGAGGCAGATCATTTTGCCGTCAGACGATAAAAGCCCCTGTTTGAATTGCGCTTTACCCAAAGGCAGATAGCGTAAATCAATGATGATTATATGATTTTTTTTGGTAACATTTTTTCGGCATCGTTACAACTACGGTCGGACAAGATTCCGACGGAACCTCTCGGACCATCGGATGCAGAGCCCTCCCTATGTCGACAGGCCCGATCGTCTGGCGTGCTCCGGTGAATAGCAACTAGATTTGTAGACGCCTTGCTTGGTAATTTTTGGAAGCAAGGCATTTACAAATCTAGGGGCTATTCGAACGGCATCGAGCTCACCTGGAACGCGATCCGCGCCTTTGCCGACAAACGCAAGGTTGACTGGCATTACATCGTGCCGACAAAGCCGACGTGAGGCACGACTTCATGGAAAGCTTCAACAGGCGGCTGCGCGACGAATTGCTGAACGAAACCTTGTTCCCGTCGCTGGCCCATGCCCGCGCCACGCTGGCCGACAAGCGCACAGACTACAACGTTGACCGCCCTCATTCGGG
>JANOOQ010000022.1:0-2835 GCA_031421515.1 Leifsonia sp. | reverse complement strand
CGCCGACGATGATCAGCGCCTTCTCATTCGCGGCCTCGAGCCATCGGGCATCTTCGTGTCCGCACGCACGGGAGAAGGACTCGCTGAGCTTCTCGAACGAATCCAAGTCCTCCTGCCGGCCCCCGAAGTCGAAGTGACCCTGCTCGTGCCGTACGACCGCGGCGACGTCATTTCGCGGCTGCACGTGCAAGGTCGCGTCTTGTCGACGGACTACCAAGACGGCGGAACACTCGTGACTGCGCTCGTGCATCCCGCTCGCATCGATGAGGTACGGGAGTTCGTCGCGTAACACTTCGTCGTCTCAGCAACGACTTGCCTAGACTAAAACGATGCCCGGAGATCCTGCTTGTCGCGATAGCGCCACGTTCTCCTTCGAACTTTATCCGCCGCGATCGATCAAGGCGCAAGAGTCTCTGTACTCGGCACTGGGGCATTTGGTCGCGGCCGGCCCCGAGTTTATTTCGGTCACGTACGGCGCGAACGGATCCTCTCGCGAGCCATCTCTCGCGGTATTGCGCCACTTGCTCGACTACACGAGTGTTCACCCCATGGCGCACCTCACGTGTGTCGGGTCGTCGTATGCGCAGACAAGTCAGCTCATTCGTGAGTTCCTCGATGCCGGAATCACGAGTTTTCTCGCCTTGCGAGGCGATCCGCCGCACGGTGCAAGTGAGGGCGACAGCTTCTTGGGCGACCTGGGCAGCGCGGGCGAGCTCGTGCAGCTCATCCACCGCGTACAAGAAGAGCGTGCGCCGTTTGCGTTCCTCGACGTTCCCGGGTTTCCGGGCGCGAAGCGACTCTCGAGCGGCGATAAGGTCACGATTGCCGTAGCAGCTTTTCCCAACGGTCATCCTCGATCCCGGTCGATCGAACAAGACCTAGATACTTTGCTCGCGAAAGAAGCAGCGGGCGCGAACCTCGCGATTACGCAATTGTTTTTCTTTGCCGATGACTACTTGAACTTTGTCGACAAGGCGAGGGCCGCTGGCGTCACGATGCGCATTCTTCCCGGAATCATGCCAGTGCTGAGTTCGAAGCGGCTGGCGCGTATTCTTGAACTGACGGATGAACCCACCCCGGTCGATCTAGAGCGCAACCTCGCGGCGGCGTCAGGTGTTGGGGCACAAGCTGCCGTCGGACTCGCGCACGCGATTGAGCTTGCCAATGCCGTGCTTGAGGGCGGAGCATCCGGCCTACATCTTTACACCTTCAACCAACACGAGGCTGTTCTCGAGGTCCTTCAGGGCGTCGGAATTCTTGCCGATATTCAAAAGGAACACGCATGACGACCACGACGCCCTTTCCGATCGGAACGATTCTGGGCTACCCACGAATCGGGCGACGCCGTGAGCTCAAAAAGGCTGTGGAAGCATTCTGGGCTGGCAAGATTTCCGTTGACGAGCTTGAGGCGACGGCGGCTGGTTTGCGCCGTGTCACTCGCGAGCGTCTCGCGTCTCTCGGGCTCGGCCGCACCGACTCGTCCATCCCCGAAGCCTTTTCCTACTATGACCAGGTTCTCGACGCCGCCGTCACGGTCGGCGCAATCCCGACTCGCTTCGAGCGTCTGCTCGGGGCCGACGGCACGATCGACCTCGCGGGGTACTTCACGATCGCGCGTGGCGAGGGCAATGACACTCCTGCCGAAATGACGAAGTGGTTCGATTCCAACTACCACTACTTGGTTCCGGAGATCGGACCGGAAACGAAGCTTCACCTCGCCTCGGACCGTCTCGTTCGAGAGGTTGCAGAGGCCACGACGAGCGGATTCCGCACTCGACCCGTCATCGTTGGCCCCGTAACCCTGCTCCTGCTGAGTAAGCCGAGCCAGAGCGCTCCCGAGGGGTATCAGCCGCTCGATCGCCTCGATGACCTTCTGCCCGTGTACGCCGGGCTGCTTGCGGCACTCACTGCCGCGGGGGCCGAGTGGGTACAGCTCGACGAGCCAGCACTCGTGAGCGAGAGCATCGAGGTCGACCGCGCAATCGTTCTCGCGGCGACCAAGCGCGCGTACGACCTGTTGGGCGCGAGCGCGATCCGCCCGAGCATCTTTGTAGCTGCACCGTATGGCTCGCTCGATGACGCACTGCCCGTTCTCGTCGGCACGCCAGTCGAGGCGATCGGCATCGACCTCGTCAAGGGCGACTTGCCGAGCGGCCTCACGACCGACAAGACGCTCGTCGGCGGAGTCATTGACGGCCATAACATCTGGCGCGGAGACCTCGCAGCGGCATTGGCGTCGCTCGAGTCCCTCAAGGGACTAAGCCCCAACGTTTCCGTCTCGAGCTCGACGAGCTTGTTCCATACGCCGCACGACGTCAACGACGAGCCGCTTCTCGCCGACCAGCTGAAGAGTTGGCTCGCATTCGCCGACCAGAAGGTTGCGCAAGTCGCAACCCTCGCGAAGGGGCTCACCGAGGGCAAGGCTGCGATTGCGGACGAGTTGGATGCCGCATCCGCTGCCCTCGAAGACCGCCACCATGCCGCTGGTGTTCGCGACGCTGCGGTTCGGGCTCGCACGGCGTCACTCACGGATTCGGACTTCTCGCGCGGGGACTACGCAGCGCGGCTCGCGGCGCAAGACGCAGCACTCGGCTTGCCGTTCCTGCCGACGACGACGATCGGTTCGTTCCCGCAGACAGGGGACATCCGCAAGACTCGCGCCGCTCTTGCGAAGGGCGACATCACGGTCGAGCAGTACGGCGAGGCGATGCGTGCCGAGATTCGCAGTGTTGTTGAGCTTCAAGAGCGCATTGGTATCGACGTGATTGTGCACGGCGAGCCCGAGCGCAATGACATGGTGCAGTACTTCGCCGAGAACCTCGACGGATTCGCCGT
>JANOOQ010000021.1:0-10370 GCA_031421515.1 Leifsonia sp. | reverse complement strand
CTGCTGCGTAGTTGATGATGGTCGGCGGCGTGCACAACAGGTTGATGCGCTTCTGCAACTCTTCGAGCCCTGGGTAGGCGGCGAACGATTCGTCGTCGAACGTGCCGCGGTAAACCATTTGTGCGGGATGCGGCGTGGCGCAGTCCACGACCGTGTACCGGTCTTGCCACGCTGACACCCAGGGGTTTAAGCACTCGCCGCCCAGCAGCTCGTCCCACTGGTATTCGCCAGGATCAACGGGACCGAGCGGCAAAACGATGAAACTCGAGGTTGGTGTCGGGCTCGGTTCAGCGACTACAGCGGGCGCCGGCGTGAGTCTCGTGCCGAGCAGAAACAGCGCGACGAGCGCGAGCGCGGCTGCGAGACTGCCCGCGACCCACATGAGCACCTTTTGAACCTTCGGGATCGGCGCGGCCGGTCCCTTTGGCGGTTTGGGCCCGCTCGTGACCCGAACGACGGCCGCCGACGGAATAAGCGGTTCGCCTTCGTAATCGCGAAATTGGGTATCCCCGAAGAGTGAATCGAGAGCGGATGCTTCGACCCCTTCGCCCTCGGGCGTCGGGAGCCCGACGATCTCCGCCTCGATGACTTCATTCACTCCCTCGAGCGAGGAATCGACGGGAGTTCCGAACCAGTGGGACCGAGGCACGGTCTCGAGCTCTTGCCCTACGACGGGCATCGCTACCGTCGCAAACGGGTCGAACGGCGCCGTCTCGACGGGCGGACCTGGCTCGACGGGCGGCAGAACGGGAGGCTCAACGGGAGGCGGCTGCACTGGCGGCACAACCGGCGGCACCTCCGCCGGGTCATCGCCGGGAGTCAGTCCCCACTTGAAGGGAGTACCGTCGCTCACGACAACCCCAGTTCGGCCAGGCCGATCGCGTAGTAGTACGGGTATCCGGCCGCTTCGATACGCTCGCGCGCTCCCGTGTTTCGGTCGACGACGACCGCGACTCCCGCGATCTCGGCTCCGACCTTGAGCAGTGCCTCGATTGCGGCGAGCGGAGAGCCGCCCGTCGTCGACGTATCTTCGAGCACGACGACGCGCTTGCCGGCAAGATCCGGTCCCTCGACCTGACGACCACGGCCGTGATCCTTGGGCTCTTTGCGCACGACGAAGGCGTCGTAGCTCAATCCTCGGGCGGCGCCTTGGTGCATGACGGCGGCGGCGATGGGGTCGGCGCCCATCGTGAGCCCGCCGACGGCACTCACGTCGGGGATGTCTGCAATTAGGTCGAGCATCACGTGACCGATGAGCGGTGCGACGCGGTGGTCGAGGCTGACTTTGCGCAAGTCGACGTAATACGTGGCCTTCTTGCCGCTCGTGAGCGTGAAGTCACCGTGGAACACAGCATCCGCTGAGATGAAGTCAATCAGGTGCCGTTTCGCGTCATTCACTCGACCAGCCTACTAAGCCGACCGGCCGGCGGTTCAGCCCGTGATGTCGTTCAGCACTAGGAGGAGACTCGCGAGGATGACTACTGCGAAGGAGACAATCGCCACGATGGTCGCGCGCCACATGTCTTTGCGGTTCGCCGCTGTCGCGGCAGCATCCAGCAATTCTTCGGGTTTGCGCACGAATTCACGATAGGGGTGCGCACTGACTCTTGTCCCTGCCCAGTTAGGGGGAGAACCGAGCGTGGCTCTTGCGTCATCCGCAGCTTGTAGCGTGGAGTCATGCGAGTAGCCACGTGGAACGTCAACTCGATTCGAAGCCGAGTCGGTCGAGTTGTCGACTGGATGCTCCGCGAAGACATCGACGTGCTCGCAATGCAAGAGATCAAATGCACCGAAGCGCAGTTTCCCTTCGACGCGTTCAGCGAAGCGGGCTACGAGGTGGAACTTCACGGACTCAGCCAGTGGAACGGAGTCGCGTTCGCAAGCCGTCTCCCGATGGAAGACGTGTCAATCGGTTTCGACTCGGCCCCGGGTTTCGGCAAGGTCGACGCAGACGGCTCGATCCCGAAAGAGGCGCGAGCCCTCGGTGTCACGGTCAACGGGGTTCGCTTGTGGAGCCTCTATGTTCCCAACGGGCGGGAGCTCGACAACCCGCACTACCCATACAAGCTCGAGTGGCTCGCGAACCTCGCGTCCGAGACGAAGAGCTGGCTATCCGCTCATCCGGACATGCCTCTCGCACTCATGGGTGATTTCAACATCGCGCCACTCGATATTGACGTCTGGAACATCGCGGCTTTCGAGGGCAAAACGCACGTGAGTGTGCCCGAGCGCGACGCGTTCGAAGAGTTCGCGCGAATCGGCTTGATCGACGCACTGCGCAGTCGTGGCGTCGAGGGCTTCACCTACTGGGACTACCAACAGCTCCGCTTCCCCCGCAATGAGGGCATGCGAATCGACTTCATCCTCGGGTCTGGCACGTTCGATGCGCTCGTGACGGATGCACGCATCCACCGTGATGAGCGCAAGGGAGATGCCCCTAGCGACCATGTGCCCGTCGCGGTCGAGCTCGATCTCGCTACGCAAGAGGACGACGACCGTCCGATGTTTCTGTAGTCCCGACCAATCGGGAGAATAAGATCGTTCGCGTGGCAAGTGATGCGCGACTGAAGGGCAGCCCGGTCGTCACTGACGTCTTTGAGAAGCTGCTCGCGGCGGTGCATCGCGGCGAACTCGTTCCGGGCCAGCGCATCAGTGACGCGGAGCTCGCGGCGCGATTCGGCGTTTCGCGCACGCCCGTTCGCGAAGCGCTGCAGCGGCTTCGCGAGATCGGCGTCATCGAGGCATCCGCTAGCCGCTTCACTCGCGTAGCCGAAGTGACACCTGTTCAAACCGCGCAAGCGCTCGTCGTGTGGATCGCCCTGTATGCCGCGCTTCTCGAAGAGGTCGTTCCTGTCGCGAGCGCAACCGCAGCAGAGGCGGCCGCGGTTGATCACGCGGCCTTCGTCGCGAGTCTTGAGGCGTCAGACCCGCAAGATGTCGCGCGCACGAACTTCGTCTTCTTCAACCGTTTGACGGACGAATCGACGAATCCCGCACTCCGTCGAGCAGTCACGTCGGTAGTACACGTGATTCGGCTCGGCAGTCAGCACTTGCCGCACTTCGTCGACATCGAGGCTGTCGCTCGAGCTCAATCCCTCATCGTCGTTGCCCTACGCGATCGGGACCTCACCGTGGCGCACGAAGCGCTCGAAGAGCTCCAACGCATCGAAGTGCCCCTCCAATAGCCATCCAGCGCAATTTTCCAGCGTCACGCGCAACCAAACGCTGCGACCGTGCGGATACCCTAGATTTGACGATATTTATCTGAGAATCAGGAGGTGAGCCATGTCCCGCACGAACAACGCGATCATAGGAGAGCCCGAGGTTCTCGAGTACGACGTCGCCACTCATCCCGCCTGGCTCGACCTCAAGTCCGCGGCTGCTGAACTTCGCGCCGTGCAAGTGCATGACGGCAGCATCCCCGAGGCCTCGGCGCACCCCGCGGCTCGATCGAACGTCGAGCGAATCCGTGCGTCCATAGTTGCGCTCGCCGACCTTTTTCCGCACGACGCTCAGTACCTCGCAGCACTCGACGGCGACTTCGCGCGCTGGGTGGAGAGCGGATTCATCGAGCCAGACTTTCTCGATTCGCTCAATGCATTTCAGCCGCAGCTCGAGCGGGTGAACGGACGCCGGCATCTCGTCGTCTTCCCCATGTACACGCAAAACGGCAGCACCGACCGATTCGTCGAAGCCGTGCTCATCGAGGTGATTTGGCCCGAGTTCGTGGCCGCCCTCGAGGCTGGTGAGTATTCGAACGGCATGTTCGTTCCCATCAGATTCATCGACTTCACCGACGGCTACGACACCAACGCGGCCGTCCTATTTCCGGAAACCGTTGCCATGCGAGAGATTCCCCACTTCACGTGGGGCGCAATCTTCGCCGATCGTGAGGCAGCGCGTTTTCGCCGCGTTGTACGGGCGGCTGCCGAGATCACCAAACTTGATCTACCCGACGGTGCCGCCCGTATGCTCGACGATCAAACACTCACCGAAGAGTCTTTCGTGATGTGGGACCTCATCCACGACCGCACCCACATGCGTGGAGACCTGCCGTTCGATCCGTTCATGATTAAGCAGCGGATGCCCTTCTTCTTGTATTCGCTAGAAGAGTTGCGCTGCGACCTCACCGCGTTTCGAGAAGCAGTAAAGCTCGAGCGCGCGGACGACACGGATGCAGTGACTCGCGACCAGGCAAAGCTCGTGCAATTCGCCGTGATCTTCGACCGCATCTTCCGCTTCGCAATCACCGGATCGAGAGTGCGCAACTACGACGGAGTCGGTGGTCAGTTGCTCTTCGCGTGGATGCACCAACACCACGTCTTGCACTGGACAGACACGGCGCTCGCGATCGACTGGGATCACGTGCCCGATGTCGTGGTGTCGCTCTCCGACGCGATCAACGACCTCTACTGGCACTCGATCGACCGCCCGAAGGTGTCGCACTGGCTCGCGGCATACGACCTCGTCGCTGGCACGCTCACTCCGCACCCCGCGTCGAAGTGGGCCGTGCGCGATTTGCCCCTTGATGGACCGCCCAAGGGCTTCACCGACGCCGTGATGGACGACGAGTTCCCGCTCTCGATGTTCTACGAAGCGCTCCAGAAGAAGATGGCTGACGTTATCGAGTCGACCGCGGGAATCACGGCCGCCCACGGGTAGTGCGGCAGACTGTCTACGTGACTCGACTACACGATCCCAACTACCGCGGTTTCGCTAGCGACAATTACGCGGGTGCGCACCCCGAGGTAATGGCCGCGCTCGTGGAGGCAAACGGCGGGCATCAAATCGCGTATGGCGAAGACGTCTACACGGCTCGCTTGCAAGAGGTAGTTAGAGGTCACTTCGGCGAGCTCGCCGAAGCGTTTCCGGTCTTCAATGGCACTGGTTCTAACGTAAACGCGCTGACGAGTGTCTTGCCGCGCTGGGGCGCAGTGGTCGCGACCTCGACGGCTCACATTCACACGGACGAGAACGGTGCGCCCGAGCGGATGAGCGGAATCAAGTTGCTCACGGTCAAAACTCTAGACGGCAAGCTCACGCCCGAACTCATCGCGCAAGAAGCATGGGGGTGGGGTGATGAACACCGCGCTCAACCGCTCGCGGTCAGCATCACGCAAGCGACGGAGCTAGGCACGGTCTACTCACCCGCCGAAGTGCGCGCGATCGCCGACTTCGCGCACGAACACGGCATGGTGTTGCACATGGATGGCGCGCGGCTGTCGAATGCGGCGGCCGCCCTCGGAGTTGGCTTTCGTGAGTTCACGACGGATGCGGGCGTAGACATTCTGAGCTTCGGCGGCACGAAGAACGGGCTCGTGTTCGGTGAAGCCGTCATTGTGCTGAATCCGGAAGTCTCGGAAGGGCTCATCTACTTGCGCAAGCTCACGATGCAGTTGGCGTCGAAGATGCGGTTCGTGTCGGCACAGCTCATCGCGATTCTCGAGGGCGACTTGTGGCGCACGTCGGCTGCACACGCAAACGCTATGGCGACTCGGTTGCGCAGCGCACTGGAGGGCATCCCGAACCTTAGTTTTTCGCAAGAGACTCAAGCCAATTCGGTCTTTGCCCTCTTGCCGCCGGGAGTCGCGGATAGGATTCGCGAGTCGTTTCGGTTCTACGATTGGGATCAATCGAAGGGCGAAGTGCGCTGGATGGCGGCATTCGACACGACGGAAGACGACATTGACGCACTCGTTGCGGCGATCAAGAAGGAGCTAAGCGCGTGAGCGATCTTTTCGTCGAAAACACCCCTGAAGGCCGACCCCCACGCAGTTGGGACTTCTTTCTCACGATCTTCTTCATCTTCGTCTTGCTCGTTCTGACTGCGATCTTCGTGTTCTCGGCGCTCGGATTCGGAGTCGCGACGATCGCGTGCGCAGACTCGTCGGTCGAGTGCAATTACGACTTCATTAGCTTCGGAGCGCTCTTCGTGCTCTTCGGTGTGCCGATCGTCGGGCTCGCGGGAATCATTCTTTCTGTCGTGTGGATCGCGCGCCGCAAGCTCTCGTTCTGGATTCCGCTCGTCGCGTGCCTCGCGATGATCGGAGTCTTCATGCTCGGCTCCTACATCGTCGACTTGGCGGTTCCAGGCGCCTAACCGCGCGCCCGGCCCTCGCGGCCGCTCAGCGTGCCGCTCAGCTCTCGAGCCGAGCGACGCTCAATGTGTCGCCCGCTACGCCCACGAGCACTGTGTCACCGTCGCGAATCTCTCCCGCGAGTAGCGCGCGAGCGAGCTTGTCGTCGATCTCGCGTTGCATGAGTCGCCGCAGGGGCCGCGCTCCGTAGATCGGATCGTATCCGCGTTCAGCGAGCCACGACCGAGCATCCGGGGTCACCGCGAGCGCGAGTCGACGGTCGGCCAGTCGACGCGCGAGACGGTCGATATAGAGCTCGACGATCTGGCTCAGGTCGTCGGTCGTAAGCGGCGCGAAGACGACGATGTCATCGAGACGATTGATGAACTCGGGCTTGAACTTCTGCCGCACGAGGTCGTTGACGGCGCGCTTGCGCTCGGCCCACGGCAGGTTCTGGTCAGTAATGAATTGGCTTCCGAGATTGCTCGTGAGAATCAGGATGACGTTTCTGAAGTCAACCGTGCGACCCTGGCCGTCCGTGAGCCGGCCGTCATCGAGCACTTGCAGCAATAGGTCGAAGACCTCGGGGTGTGCCTTCTCGACTTCGTCGAGCAGGATCACGGAATACGGTCGCCGCCGAACGGCCTCCGTCAGCTGCCCGCCCTGCTCGTAACCGACGTAGCCGGGAGGGGCACCCACGAGGCGTGAGACCGAGAACTTCTCGCCGTACTCGCTCATGTCGATGCGAACGAGCGCCTTTTCATCGTCGAACAAGTACTCGGCGAGCGCCTTGGCGAGTTCGGTCTTTCCGACCCCGGTCGGGCCGAGAAACAGGAATGAGCCCGTGGGGTGATCGGGATCGGAGATGCCCGCGCGCGTGCGACGCACCGCCTCCGAAACGGACTGCACTGCATCCTTTTGTCCGATGAGGCGCTTGCCCAGCTCGGACTCGAGGTGAAGCAGCTTTTCGGTCTCGCCTTGAGTCAAGCGCGCGACGGGGATGCCCGTCCACGCCGCCACGACGGCGGCGATGTCTTCTTCCGTCACCTGGTCATTGACCATTCGAGGTCCGACGGGTTCGTTGGACTCGGCGGATACGAGCGCCTCCTCGATGCCGGGGATCGTCTCGTAGTTGAGCTTCGACGCCTTCTGATAGTCGCCCTCGCGCATCGCACGATCCAGCTCGATGCGTGCATCGTTGAGTCTCGTCTTGAGATCTCCGACTCCCGTGAGCGACGCCTTCTCGACCTTCCAGCGGCTCTCGAGAGCGTCGAGTTCTTTACCGCGGGCGGCAAGGTCTTCGCGCAACTTTTCGAGTCGCGCCTTGGATGCGTCGTCCTTCTCCTTCTTGAGTGCGAGTTCTTCGATGCGAAGTCGATCGACCGCGCGCTTGAGATTGTCGATCTCGACGGGGCTCGAGTCGATCTCCATCTTGAGTCGAGACGCTGCCTCGTCGATGAGGTCGATCGCCTTGTCGGGGAGCTTGCGGCCCGAGATGTAACGGTTGCTGAGCGTCGCTGCCGCGACGAGCGCGGAGTCCGCGATCGCTACCTTGTGGTGCGCTTCGTAGCGTTCCTTGAGCCCGCGCAAGATCGCTACGGTGTCTTCGACTGAGGGTTCCCCGACGAAAACTTGCTGGAAGCGACGCTCGAGTGCGGCATCCTTCTCGATGTATTGGCGGTACTCGTCGAGAGTCGTCGCTCCGATGAGCCGCAGCTCGCCGCGCGCGAGCATGGGCTTGAGCATGTTCGCTGCAGCGACCGAGCCCTCACCGCCGCCCGCTCCCATGAGCGTGTGCAATTCGTCGATGAACGTAATGACTTGGCCCTCAGACTCATTGATCTCCTTGAGTACGGCCTTGAGGCGCTCCTCGAACTCGCCGCGGTACTTCGCCCCAGCGACGAGCGCTGCGAGGTCGAGGGCAACAAGCTGTTTGCCCTTGAGCGAATCGGCAACGTCTCCCGCGACGATTCTCTGGGCTAGTCCTTCGACGACCGCGGTCTTTCCCACGCCGGGCTCGCCGATGAGCACGGGGTTGTTCTTCGTGCGGCGAGTGAGCACTTGACTGACCCGCCGGATCTCTGCGTCGCGACCGATGACTGGATCGAGCTTTCCGCTCCGCGCGATGTCGGTGAGATTGACGCCGTACTGTTCGAGAGCTGTCTTTGGCTCGTCGTCGGTGCCCGGGGCGCCCTGCATGTTGGCCATCATTTTCCTCTTGCTTGTGACTTCGTCACGGTGAACTTGTTGTTTCGCGAGACTTCAATCGTCGGGCCGACCACCCTAGTTAACTCGGTGCGATACCCGAGGTGGGAGTTATAGACCGTCCACAATTCGCCACCGGGGGCGAGCACTCGAGCCGCCGCCGCGAAGAGCCGACTCGCGGCTCCCGTGTGCACGGTCGATCCAAGGTGAAACGGAGGGTTGAGCAACACGAGATCAACCGAGCCGGCCGCGCGACTAGCGAGTGAGTCATCCCGAAGCACTGTCACGTTCGCGAGCCCGTTTGCCTCGACCGTCTGCAGAGTGGATGCCACGGCTCCCGCCGATACGTCCGTCGCGAGCACCTCGATACCGGGCCGAGCCTTCGCGAGTACCGCGGAAACCACGCCCGAGCCGCAGCCCAGGTCGACAGCGGTTCTGGCATCCGGAGCGGCTTGGTCGAGCACCGCGAGCAAGGCCCTGGTTCCGATGTCGACGCGAGTGCCCGCGAAGGCAGCGCCCGTCGCGCACACCCATATTCCGAATTCGGAATGGAACTCACGGCGAACCTCCCCCGGCTCCACGGGACGCGGGCCAGAGGCCACGAGCACGCGCGACTTTTGCCGTGCGTGCGTCACGTGGACGGTCGAGAAGTACCGAGCGAGCACGTCGTTCATGGCCGTCGTCATGTGCTTTATGCGTCCGCCGGCATACACGACAACAGCTGGGCCGGCGTGGATCGCGATCGCGGCCGCGAGCTCGTCGAGCTCGTCGAGCGAGCGCGGCAACTGCAGCAAGACCACGCGAGCGCCGTCGAGCAGTTCGCGCCCGAGCGGCAGATTGCGGTAGCCGTCGAACTCGCCTGCGTTCGCGGCGAGGGCTTGTTCGCTCACGATCGAGTCTTGGAAGACCCGGATGTCCGTGACCCCGTGAATCGCGGCTACCCCGAGCGTGAGAGCGCCATAGCCGTCGCCGATAACCACGACCTCGCCGGGCGCTGACCCCGCGAGCGCTACCTCGGCCTCATCAAGAATGAGTCGGTCGCTCGCATCTGCCGCGAAGAGGTTGGGCGCCTCGATGTCGGGGAATCGACGGAGGGTCGCGAAGTCGAAAGCGTTCACGAGCCCTCGATCCCGCGCCAGGTCGGTCGCCAGACGACAACTTGAGTGGGCTTCTGAGCGCGTGCTCCCGCACGCAACGAGACGACTTCGCCCGCTCTGCCCGCAGCGAATACGCGCCGGCCCGGGCGTGACAACAGTTCGTCAGCGAGGGCGTGCTCGAGCTCGCGCACGCGCGCCGTGAGTTCGGAGACATGATTCTCGAGGTCGAGAATCCGCTTGATCCCCTCGAGATTGAGGCCTTGCGCACCGAGCGCCGCGATCTCACGCAATTGCACGACATCGCGCATGGAGTATCGCCGCGACCTACCGGCCGTGCGCGTGGGGCTCACGAGTCCGAGCCGGTCGTATTGCCGCAGAGTCTGCGGGTGCATGCCCGCGAGTTCTGCCGCCATCGCGATGGCGAATACGGGCGAGAACTCGTCGATCATCAGCGGTCGTTCTTTGCGCGATCGAGCAGTTCTTCGCGAGGGTTCTCACCGGGCATGGCTCGAGCGAACGCCTCGAGGTGGGCCATCGCGTCATCCGGAATCCGACCAGGGACCGCGACTTGAACTTCGGCGAGCAAATCGCCCGTGCCCTTAGCGGATGTCACGCCGCGACCCTTGACGCGCAGAATCCGTCCGCTCGGCGTTCCCGCGGCGACACGCAGCTTCACGGGATCGCCCCCGAGCGTAGGTACTTCGATCGTCGCACCGAGGGCGGCCTCCACGAACGTCACGGGCACATCGACTCGTAAGTTGAGGCCGTCGCGCTCGAACACAGGATGCTTGCGCACCGTGATCGTGAGCACGAGGTCGCCGGGCGGGCCGCCGTTGGTGCTCGCTTGGCCTTTTCCCTTGAGTTTGATCTTCTGGCCGTCGCTTACGCCCGCGGGAATCTTGACCGTGATGGAAGAACCGCCGGACGCTTGCAGCTTTATCGTCTCGCCGTTGATTGCCGTGACGAAGTCGAGCGTCGTGTTGGCCGTGAC
>JANOOQ010000020.1:0-9683 GCA_031421515.1 Leifsonia sp. | reverse complement strand
TCATCGCGGCGATCGTCGTGCTCGCAGTTCTCGCCGTCGCGAGCGTGGCGCTTGCGACTACGCAACGTGCGGTGCTCACCGACGCCGTCGACGAAGTGCTCACTCGCCAGTCGATGCGAATCCTGGAGGCATGGGCCGATGGGCAGACGGATGCCGCGATCCCCGGTCAAGGCGACGATGAAGCATTCGCCCTGCTCACCGACGCGACAGGGGCCGTACTCGCCGCGACATCAACGACCGCGGGATCACTCGAGCTCCCGCGGCCGCCCGACGACAGCGTTCTCTACACGACGCTGACCGACGCATCGAGCGGCACGGTCTTTCGCGTGCGCGCCGAGAGCGTCGACTCGCTCGTTGTCTACGTCGCGACGCCACTCGACGACGTCAACGACAGTGTCGCGGCACTGTCGAGAGGGTTGTGGGTGTTCGTTCCCATCACGACCGCGCTGCTCGCACTCGCCGTGTGGATTCTCGTCGGTCGCGTGCTTCGACCTGTCGAGGCGATTAGACGTCAAGTGTCGGACATTCGCGCCACGACTCTCGACCGTCGTGTGCCCGAGCCCCAGACCCACGACGAAATCGCTCGGCTCGCGAAGACCATGAACGAGATGCTCGATCGAATCGAGAAAGCATCAATGCAGCAACAGCAATTCGTCGACGACGCGTCGCACGAGTTGCGCACCCCCCTCACGCGAATTCGATCCGAACTTGAGCTCGGCGAGTCCCCCTTGCGCACGACGTTGCTCGCGGATGTCGCAGAGCTCGAGCACCTCATCGAGGATCTGCTCGCGATGGCGCGGCACGAGGCGGCGTTAAGCGATGCGCCCGTCGACCTCGACGACGTCGTGTTCGAGGTCGTCGAGTCGATGCGACGCGCTTATCCGTCGCTCGAGATCGACGCGAGCCGCGTGTCGGCAGCGCGCACTCGGGGCAGCCGCTCGCAGCTGGGCCGAGTCGTGTTGAACCTTCTCGATAACGCAAGGCTGCACGGCGCGGGGGTCGTAACGGTGGATCTCGAGGAACGCGACGGCCGCGCGGTTCTGAGCATTCGCGACCACGGGCCAGGTGTGCCCGCCGGTGAGACTAGCCGCGTGTTCGACCGCTTCGTTCGCCTCGACGACGCTCGCGCTCGCAACGGCTCAGGCGCCGGCTTGGGGCTTTCGATCTCGCGCGCAATCGTCGTGGCCCACGGCGGAACCGTGATGATCGACACCGATTACACCGACGGAGCGCGATTCGTCGTTGACCTGCCGCTCGCTAGCTGACTACTGGATGCCCGCCGCACGCCGCGCATTCACCGCGCGCACTTGGCTGCCGAGCGTGAACAGATCGATGATCGTGCCGACTCCGAGCAGGCCGACCGTGAGAATCCAGATCACTCCGCGGGCGATCTTGCCCATGTAGAAGTGCTGGAGTCCGCACACGAATACGAACGACACGAGCCAAAACAGGTACGCCGTGCCGACGTCTTTCGGGGGGAGAGCTACAGAGTTCGTCATGCTCCCATGCTAGGTGGGATGCTCGGCTCAGAATTCATATTGCCGCTTGGCCACCCATAGAATGTGCCGTTCAACCTTACAATTCCGGGACAGCACAGACAATTGGCGGAGCGCGTCCGTTGCCCCATGAAAGAGTGGCCGCATGAGCAAGCGCGTCCTTGGCAGCCCTGTCGATGTATCGATTGGCATTATCGGCGGCTCGGGTCTCTACCAACTTTTCGAGGCGGGCCAGTCTGAACTCGCCGTGGTTGAAACTCCCTATGGCCAAGTCCCGCTTACCTTCGGTGAACTCGACGGCACGCCGGTCGCGTTCCTCCCACGACACGGAAGCGATCATTCCGTCGCACCCCACCTCATCAACTACCGGGCCAACATTTGGGCACTTGCCTCGGTAGGAGTGCGCGCGATCATCTCAAGCGCCGCGGTGGGTTCCGTTCATCCCGACTACCCGATGGGGTCGCTTGTCGTTGTCGACCAGTACCTCGATCGAACGCACGGTCGTTCGGACACCTTTTACGATCAACGAAGCGTGCAGCACTTGGCTTCGGCAGATCCGTTCTGCGCGACCTTGCACGAGGTTGCGGCAAGACAATTGGGCGGCGATGCGATCCACGGTGGCACAGTCGCGGTAATTCAAGGACCCCGCTTTTCGACCCGCGCCGAATCGCAATGGTTCAGGGCTTCTGGCGCACACCTCGTGAACATGACCTTGTATCCGGAGGTACCCCTTGCCTCCGAACTCGGGATCGGGACAGTTGCGTTGGCGTACGTGACCGACAATGACTCCTCGGCAGGCGAACCGCTTAGCGCCGACATCGTTTTTCGCCGCCTCAAAGCTGCACAACCGAGCATCGTCAAGTCGATCAGCAAAATCGCCGGTGCTGTCCGGCCCGACTACGAACCCATACAACTCATCGATCCCGTCGCGGTCGCTGAGGTGCTCAACCGGCGCGTGCCGTGAGACTCCTTGTCACGGGCGGCGCTGGCTTCATTGGGAGCGCCATCGTCGATGCTGCCCTGCGTGCTGGGCACGCGGTACGCGTTCTTGACTCAGTCCGGCCCGACGTACATGGCGCTTCGCCCCTCATTCCGCCAGGCGTCGAATTCGTGCACGCCGACGTGCGAGATGCACATGACGTCGCCGACGCTCTGCAGGGCGTCGACGTGGTGTGTCACCAAGCAGCGAAAGTAGGGCTCGGCGTCGACTTCTCCGATGCACCGGACTATGTCGGCTCCAACGATCTCGGCACCGCGACTCTGTTGTCGGTGATGGCAAAGACTTCGGTGGCGCGACTCGTTATCGCTAGCTCCATGGTCGTTTACGGCGAAGGCGCATACCGCGGTGTCGATGGACCCTGCAGGCCCTCGCCGCGACGGGTTCAGGATCTAGAGGCCGGCAGATTCGACCCGACGGATGAGCATGGCGTTGCCCTCGTGCCTGAGTTCATCACCGAGGATGCTGCCCTCGACCCACGTAACGTTTACGCCGCATCAAAGCTGGCTCAAGAGCACCTCGCGAGCTCGTGGGCTCGATCTACCGGTGGGATTGCCGTGGCACTTCGATATCACAATGTCTATGGACCCGGAATGCCGCAGAACACGCCGTACGCCGGGGTGGCGTCCTTGTTTCGCAGTTCAATCCAGCGCGGCGAGGCACCCCAAGTCTTCGAGGATGGACTGCAGCGGCGAGACTTCGTGCACGTGCGGGACGTGGCATCCGCTAACCTGCTCGCGCTTGATTGGAGCGCCCAGGCAGCGACAGCAACATTCCGGGCATTCAATGTCGGCAGCGGCGAGGTCCACACGATTGGTGAGGTTGCCGCGCAGCTTGCTCGGCATGGCGACGCACCCGCCGCGGTAGTCACCGGGAATTACCGGCTGGGGGATGTGCGCCACATCACGGCCTCGTCCGCACGTCTGCGCGACGAACTCGGGTGGACCCCCGCAATGACATTTGATGAGGGGATGCGCGAGTTCGCGACCGCTCCGCTCCGGGCGGCGGTGCACTGATCGACGTCGACGTGATATTTCCGTGTCTTAACGAGGAGGCTGCGCTTCCGTGGGTGCTGTCGCGCCTTCCTGCCGGGTACAGGGCAATCGTGGTAGACAACGGCTCGACCGACCACTCCGTAGTAATTGCGCGCGAGCTCGGCGCCGTAGTCATATCGGAGCCCCTCCGTGGTTTCGGATCGGCCGCCCATGCTGGCCTCCTCGAAGCATCGGCACCCATCGTCGCGTTTTGTGATGCTGACGCCTCAATGGACCCGGCCGACCTTCCGCTAGTCACATCGCCGATATCGGATGGCACAAGCGACCTCGTACTTGGGCGGCGCCTGCCAACCCGCGCCAACGCTTGGCCACTCCACGCTCGCGTGGCAAACCGCGCGCTCGCCCATCTGATGCGCAGAGCCACGGGAATTGACCTACATGATCTCGGACCGATGCGAGCTGCCCGCCGCCAGCCGATGATCGACCTCGACTTGCGAGATCGGCGCAGCGGGTATCCGCTCGAAACCGTTCTCAATGCCCACGCCGCGGGGTGGCGGATTGTCGAGGTACCTGTTCCCTACTCGGCGAGAGTCGGCCGGTCGAAGGTTACGGGAACTGTGCGCGGAACGATAACCGCGGTGCGCGACATGTCACGCTTGCTCGCTGCGGAAAAGACGCGCACGGCCGCCGACCGATGACGACTCTCGTGCTCATCGCGAGGGAGCCCTTGCCTGGTCGGGCAAAAACCCGGCTGCATCCCCCTCTCACCCTCGAGCAAGCAGCCCGCGTCGCGGCCGCCTGCATCGATGACACAATCGCTGCGATCGAGTCGGTGGCGGCAACCAGACGCATATTGTTTTTCGAGGGCCAAGATGTGCCCGTGTCTGCCGCCGGTTTCGAGGTACTCGCCCAGCCCCCCGGTTCGCTCGACGAACGTCTCGGCTGGCTATTTGACTACTGCACCGAGCCCACCGTGCTTGTCGGGATGGATACCCCGCAGCTCACGGCAGCTCACCTCGCACCCGTTTTCACCAGGTGGACGAACGATGTCGATGCATGGATCGGTCCGGCCTCTGACGGTGGATTCTGGTGCCTGGGCATGCGCGACCCGAGGGGTGATCTCGTGCGCGGGATCGCGATGTCGCGCGATGACACCGGGGACTCTCAGCTCGCCCGCCTCGAATCGGCCGGTATGCGCGTCGGGCTGCTCGACCAACTCATGGATGTTGACGTAATCGCCGACGCCATCACGGTGGCCGCCGGCGCCCCCAACACCCGCTTCGCCCGAGAGCTTCGAAGCGCAATGTCTACTACGCCGCCGCCGGCTCGTGCGCTGGAAGGCTGACGTCGAAGCGGCATCCACCGGGAACGTTTCGTACTGACACTTCACCAGCGTGAGCCTCGACAATCCCCTGCACGATTGCGAGCCCGAGGCCCGCGCCGGACGAATGCGACCATGCTGGCGCGGGAGTGCGCGCCGAGGTCGCTCGCCAACCGGGCTCGAAGACTTTTGGCAGGTCCGTCTCAGGAATGCCACCGCCAGCATCCTCGACTGAAATGACAACATGACCTTCCCTGCCCCGACGCGTTGCTACGACAATCTCGCCTCCAGGGGGGGAGTGCTGGATCGCATTGATAAGGAGGTTACCGATCACTCGAGACAGCTCTCTCGGGTCGCCAACAACGGAATATTCATCGTTACTGACTTCGCGCAAAGTGACGGAACGCGCACGCGCCAACGCTCCGAGTTCGGCAACCGCATCACTCACCAAGTCGTACAAGGCGACCGGCTCGAGGTGGAGCGTCAAGGTCCCCGAGTGAATTTTTGACAGTTCAAAGAGATCATCAACCATCGAGGAAAGTTGATCCACTTGGGACAACATCTGTCGATGAAACCGTTGGGGGTCGGCAGCTAGCTGATCTTCCAGAGCCTCCGTCATCGCCCGCAGCCCAGCCAGCGGAGTGCGCAGGTCGTGGGAAATCCAAGCGAAGAATTCGCGACGCGATGCGTCGAGCTGCTCTATCTTCACGCGAGACTCCGTAAGTCGCGCGCTTGTCAGAGCAAGCTCGGAGGCGAGCGCTGCAAACTCTGTGCTGTCATTGCGGTGGTGATCCGCATCGACCGCTACTCCGTCGCCGATGGCTCGTGCCGCGAGCAGCAACCGTGTGCTGTTGCGGGTGAATGAGCGCCCGAGGATGAGTGCAATTCCCAGAGACACGAGGGCCGACGAACCCGCTATGTAGAACAAAACGAGGAGATCATGTTGGGAGACGTACATTGCCTGCGCGGCCACAATCATTCCGACAATTACCGAGCACACCGTCGTGACGACAATCACACACAGTTGAACAAACATCGGGGAGCGTCGGGCGCCACGAAGAGCGATAAGCCCGACTACACCGACGCCCAAAGCGCAAGCGAGCGAAATCAGCACGATGCTCATCAGGTCAGGGAGCGGTATCACTGACAGTCCCTATGTCGAGGCGATATCCGATGCCCCACACCGTCGCCAGAATCGTCGGGTTTGTGGGATCTTGCTCGATCTTCTCTCGAACCCTACGCACGGTGACGGTTACGGTGGACAGGTCTCCGAAGTCCCAATGCCATACCGACCGGAGAAGTTGCTCCCTGCTGAACGCTTGTCCTGGGTGCTTGAGCAAAAACGCAAAGAGGTCGAACTCACGGGCCGTAAGCAACAGTTCCACCGAACTCTTCGAGATGAGGCGGGCTGACGGGTCGAGCCGGAACTCCCCGAGTGTGAATGGCGCTTCAGGAGTGAACTCGCCGACGCTTCGGCGCAAGATGGATTGCACCCTTAAAACGAGTTCTCGAGGCGAGAATGGCTTTGTGAGGTAGTCATCGGCACCCGCCTCCAACCCACCGATTCTGTCTTCGGGAGCACCCATCGCCGTAAGCAGAATTATGGGCACGCTAGCTTTCTCACGAATGCGACGGCACACTTCCGCTCCGTCTAATCCAGGGAGCATCCGATCAAGAACGATCAGGTCAGGGTTGAATCGCTCTACGCTTTCGAGAGCCCCAAATCCGTCTACCGCGGTACTCACGATGTACCCGGCGGCTCGAAGATAAGTCGCCGCAACTTCTAGTACGGTCGCGTCGTCCTCGACCACGAGCACACGTCGATCAGCCCGCTCGGTGTTGAGCTGGCTGATCGACATGGGGATACTCACACTTCAGGATAGGTTCGCTCAGCTCGAGCGCAATACCTCTGCGCTGGTGCCGCGCAACGGGGCTAGCTGCTCGAGCGGGACGCCTCGGGCTTCCGTCCCGAACTTCCACCAGATCACCCCTGCGATGGCTCCAATAAGCCAGAACAACCCGAGGATGCCGAACATGACGCCGACACCCCACGCAGTCGCTGTGACCGCGAGTACGACTTGTCCGATAATCGCCCCAATGCGCCCGACCGCAACACTCGCACCAATTCCGGTCGCGCGAAGCCTCGTGGGGAAGATCTCTGAGAATGTTGGATACGCCGATACCCACGCACACGTCGCGAAGAATGCGGCGACTGTGAACGCGACGAGCACGATCGAAGACGAACCAGTGCCTGCGGCGAGAGCGCACCCGATCATGCTCAGCGCAGCCGCGGTGTAAGAGAAGGTCACCGTTGGCTTTCGCCCAATTCGATCGAGCGCGAACGAAACGAGAATGCCTCCTGCAAGTGCGCCGACATTCGCAATCAGGAAGTAGTAAGGAAGTACGGCATCATCGACGGGAACGGCACCGGTTGTCGCCGAGAAAACGAGAATGCTCATTGCCGTGAATAGGCCGTAATAACCTGCGGCTTCAGAGAAGTCGAGAGCCATGCCGAAGAACAGCCTGCCTCGATAATTGGTCCACAACTCGTGAAGACGAGAGCGCCCTGTACTCGTACCGGCGATGTCGTTGTACCCGGTCGCACTTGACTCGCCCGTGATGCTCACGACGACAGCATCGGCCTCCGCGAGGCGCCCCTTCGAAGCCAGCCATCTCGGGGATTCCGGAATGAGTCGCCGAGCCGCGAGTCCATAGGCGGCACTAATGACGCCGAAGAGAAGCGTGTAGCGCCAGGTAAGTCCGAGAGTCGAGATGATCACGATCGATACGACGCTTGCGAGGATTCCACCGACCGCCCAGAAGCTCATGACGAGTCCGTTGCTTCGACCTCGGTTGCGCGCGGGTGTGAACTCCGAGATTGCCGATGTCACCGCCGAGTACTCACCACCGACTCCGAGTGCCGTGATGAATCGGAAGATGATGAACCACGTGAAGTCCGGCGCAGCGGCCGTCGCAACCGCCGCAATCGAGTAGAGAATCAGCGTCGCGACGAAGAGTCGTTTCCGGCCGATCCGGTCCGCTAGATACCCGAACCCAAGGGCTCCGATGGCTATTCCGCCGAACCACACAATGTTGATCCACACCGACTGCGTGCTGTCGAGCCCGAACTCCTGCTGGATTCCGGGGATTACAGAACCGATGATTTGGACTTCAAAAGCATCGAGCATCCACCCGATTCCTAGGGCCATCGCGATGCGCGTATGAATGGGCCGCCAGGCCGATGCATCCAGTCGAGTCGCCAAAATAGTCTCCTCCTGATTCGGGCGCACTGAATGGTGGCGCTGCCTGATGCTACGCAGCGAAGAGTGCGCGAACGCACTGCATTCGGGCAGCCGTAATCGTTCCGTAAGGACTTTTCACGTGGCTCTGGGGTTGAACCGGGATTGAATGGCGGGAGTGGAAAGGAACACCATGGAAATGTCAGCACCAGTAATGGGCGGCGAGACGCAGGCCCCCCGACTCAGCGGAGTTTCGTTAGCTGTGCTTCGCGTCGGCATCGCAGTGTTGTGGATTCAGAATGCGAGCTGGAAGGTGCCACCCGACTTTGGGCAGGCGGCTGACAAAGGACTCTATTTCTGGGCGAGTCAAGCCGTGGAATACCCGGTGCTCGCGCCATACTCAAACTTTGTCGAAGCGATTGTGCTACCGAACATCGCGGTGTTTGGGTGGGTTACGCTCCTCACCGAAGCGGCGCTCGGTGCATTCCTGCTCATCGGCCTCGCAACTCGCTTCTGGGCACTAGTAGGGATCGCGCAGACGGTCGCGATCACCCTCTCTGTTCTGAATGCCCCCCACGAGTGGCATTGGTCCTACCTACTAATGCTGCTCGCACACGTCGTGCTCCTAGGCACGGCCGCGGGCAGACACTTTGGACTCGACGGAGTGTTTAGGCCCGTGTGGCACCAATCATCCGGCCGAGTTTCCGCAATCCTTGTGAGGGCATCATGATCGCGTCATCGATGCATCGAGCAACCATGGTGCTCGGGCTAACTTCCCTAGCGAGCGGCGTGTTCGCACTCACGGCCGGACTGGAGGAAACATTCAACCTGATTCATGTGAGCGGGGCGAGCCTTGCGGTGCTCGCCGTTTTCGGGATACTCGCGACGATTGCCGGTGCACGCAGGATTCCCGTGCTTGGACTCGCCGCTGGTGTGGGTTTGCTCGGCTGCGCAGTGCTTCAGCTCGTCCAGCTCGCCCAACCGTTCAACCTGCTTGGCGGTGACGGATCAACAATGGCCCTGTTCGGCGGGCTCGGAATCGGTCTGGTGAGCGTTTGGCTCGTCGGCCGAGCATCCACCAATTCCTCGAAGGGAACCGCTTAACATGCAACCAATTCTGGTCGGAGCCGTCGCGTATTCACCTAATGTCGTCACGATTTGGGAGGGTATCCGGGACTATTTCGCAGGCACCGACTCTGAGATGGACTTTGTTCTCTTCTCGAACTATGGGCGCCAAGTTGATGCACTCATTGCTGGGACCATCGACCTCGCGTGGAATACCAACCTCGCGTGGGTGCGTACTGTCGCTCAAACGAACGGCGCCTGCAAGGCACTCGCAACTCGGGACACTGACACGGTCTTCCAGACACTATTCGTCTCGCGCACCGGTGCCGGCATGACCGACCTCGATAGTCTGCGCGGTCGTCGTCTCGCACTCGGCTCAAAGGACTCCGCGCAAGCTGCGATTCTTCCCGTGCAGTTCTTGGCCGACGCGGGAATTGATGGCGACGATGTGAAGTTGCTGCGTATTAATAGTGATGTGGGCAAGCACGGCGACACCGGCCGCAGCGAACTCGACGCGCTGCGAGCAATTCTCGATGAGCGAGCGGATGCCGCGGCAATCGGTATCAACAC
>JANOOQ010000019.1:0-16362 GCA_031421515.1 Leifsonia sp. | reverse complement strand
AGGTAGTCCTGCATCGAACCCCGCACGAGGTGGGCTACTCGCCTGCCCATCTCCTTCTCGGGGTAGATGACGTGTGCGACGCCGAGCTGTTCGAGAATCTGCCCGTGCGCGTCGCTCACGGCCTTCGCCCAGATGTTCTTGATGCCGAAGCGCAAGAGCAACGACGTCGTCAGGATGCTCGACTCGACGTCACTACCGATAGCAACTACGACGCGGTCGAACTCGGGCACGGCAAGCTGCCTGAGCACCGCCTCTTTCGTCGAGTCCGCCATGACGACGTGGGTCAGTAGGCCGTTCAGTTCTTGCACGATGTCTTCACTTGCATCGAGCCCCAGCACTTCCGTGCCGTTCGCCATGAGCTCGAGCGCAAGCGCCCGGCCGAACCGGCCGAGTCCGATGACCGCGACCGAGTCCGCTTGAGCGACTCGTTCGGCATCCGCTCGTGCAAACAATTGCTTAGCCAATGATCGGCCTTTCTTTGGGGTACTGGAAGAGAATCTCACGCTCACGCAAGGCAAGTGCTGCGGCGAAGGTAACGGGCCCAAGGCGGCCAACAAACATGAGCACGGTAAGAATGAGTTGTGCTGCGACGGGAAGGTCTGCGGTAATTCCCGTCGAGAGGCCTACGGTCGCGAATGCAGACACCGACTCGAAGAGCACGGGCCCGAGCGGGAGGCCCGACAGCAGCATGATGCCGACCGTGCCAGCTACAACGACCGCAACAGATAGCAGCACGACCGAGATCGCTTGGCGATGCACCGCTCGGGAAAGCCGCTTGCCGAAAACGTTGACAACGCCCTGGCCACGCACCTCCGTGAGGAGGATGAAGAACAACACGGCGAAGGTTGTCACCTTGATGCCGCCGGCCGTGCTCGCAGGGCCGCCGCCGATGAACATGAGAGCGGTCATCCCGAACAAGCTCGAGTCCGACATCGCGCCGATGTCGATGCTGTTGAAGCCCGCCGTACGTGTCTGCACCGACTGGAAGAAGCCCGCGAGGATCTTCGCGGGCCAATCAAGTGGGCCGAGCGTGTTGGGGTTGTTCCACTCGATCATCGTGATGTACGCCGTGCCGCCCACGAGCAGCACAAGAGTCGCAACGAGCACGACGCGCGTGTTCATGTTCCACCAGATCGGGCGACGCCAGTGGCGCAGCAACTGCAAAAAGACGGGGAAACCGAGACCGCCGAGTATGACCGAGAAGGCGATAGTGAGCGAGATTACCGGATCGCCGACGAAGCCCATCATGTTGTCGCTAAACAGCGAGAAGCCCGCGTTATTGAATGACGACACCGCGTGGAATAAAGCGAGCCACGCCGCTTCGCCCACGGGCTTGCCGTAGTGCAGCCAGAACCACGAAAACAGGATGAGCGCGACGGCCGCCTCGATGACGAGCGAGATCTTGAGCACGCTGAACACGAGCTCGCGAATGTTATCGATGCCGAGGCTCTTCGTCTCGGCCGCCGTATTGAGTCGCGTGGCAAGCGACAGCCTGCGCACGACCGCAATACCGATGATCGTCGCGAAGGTCATGACCCCGAAACCACCGACCTGAATCAGAAGCATAATCACGACTTGGCCGAAGGGACTCCAATACGTGGCCGTGTCGACGATGACGTGGCCCGTGACACAGATCGCCGAAACTGCCGTGAAGAACGCTTCGATGAGGCTCGCGCTGCGCGGACCCGTGGTCGAGATCGGCAGCATCAGAAGGCCCGTGCCGATGAGAATGCCGACCCCGAACCCGGCAACCGTATATTGCGCGGGATGGCGGCGGCGCTTGATGCGCGACGTCGTCGTCAAAGGGGTCGAACTCACCCCCACACATTACGGCGTTGTGGGGCATTCGCGCTCAGTTCTTGAGAACCTCAAGCACGAACACGGGAATCTGGCGCGCCGTCTTCAGCTGGTAGTTCGCGTAGTCCGGCCACGTCGCGATTGCCCGCTCCCACCACTCTTGCTTCTCTTGGCCCGTGACCTCGCGCGCGAGGTAATCGCTCTTGGCTGCGGCATCCTGAAGCTCAACGTGCGGGTTCGCGACGAGATTGTGATACCACGCGGGATGATCGGGAGCCCCGCCGCGCGATGCGACCACGGCGTAGTCGCCTTCATGTTCAACGCGCATGAGCGCCGTCTTGCGCAGCTTGCCGGACTTCGCGCCCACCGTCGTCAGGATGATGACGGGCCGACCGTGAAGGTCGAGACCCTCGGTGCCGCCCGACGCTTCATATCGCTCGGCATGCTCGCGCGCCCACGTCGACGTGCTCGGCTCGTACTCCCCCTGTAATGGCATGGTTCTATTGTCTCGCGTCGCACGTGGCCAGGTTGAGTGTGTCGCGCACATGCGCAATTGCATCCGTCGAGTCTGGATATGGCTCGAACTCCATACCGCCCATCTCGTCGAGACTCGCCGCTTTTTCGATCTCGTCGAGAGTCTCGGTTTCGCCGACATAGCCCTCGAGAATCACCGGGATGTCGCCGGCCACACTCTCGGGCCACAGAACGCTCTTGTCGGCGAGCCGGGCGATGGCCACTCGATTGCCGTCAGCGTTGGACGCTGCCGCCGCCACGATGTCGTCGAACGCGGCATCCGGATCCGTCCACACCTCGTTGAAGGCGCTCGCTAGAGCGTTGGTGGGGCACACGGTGTCAAGGTAATACTCGCCGGCTTGCTCGTTCGTCATGAGTTGCGAGCCAGCACAGCCCGTGAGGAGCGCGACAGAGAGCACGAGAGCGATTCGCTTCATGGGCCGAGGGTAGTGGCGCATTGGCCTGTTTGCTAGCCGAGCGATAGTCGGCGGCCACACTAGATTGCGTCGCGCCAAGAGTGCTTCGCCCGCCACCCGAGCACCCGCTCGGCCTTCGCGCTACTTGTCAGAGAGTCGTTGACTCCGAGCTCGCCGCGGATCTCGACCCCGGGGAACACCTCGGCGACAAGCTGGGCGTTCGGCCGTGTCATGACGGTGTCCGCGGCGAAGATGTTGAACACGTCATACCCGGGCCGCCCCGCCTCGAGCGCGCGTCGGATTGCCTCAGCGCCGTCGCGCGCGTCGATGTAACCCCACAGGTTCCACTTTCGTAGCAGCGCATCCGCTTCAAAGGAAGGGAACTCGGCGTAGTCCTCCAGGTCCATGACGTTGGAGAACCGCAGCGCGGTGATGCTGAGCTGAGGGTCCCAGCGTGCGAGCTTGAGGGCGAGCTGTTCCTCGAGGTGCTTGCCGAGCGAATACATCGATTCGGGTCGGGTTTCGATTTCTTCGTCTATCGGGATGTAGGCGGGCGGAGTGTCAAAGGGGAGGCCGAGGAGCGTCTCGCTCGACGCGAACGCGATGCGCTTGACCCCAGCCCTGCGTGCGGCTTGAAACACATTGAACGTGCCGAGCATGTTGTTGTGAAACGTGCCTGAGTCGGTCAGGAGGCCCGGTGCAGGAATCGCTGCGAGGTGTGCGACAGCGTCGAGACCGTCGTGCTTCTCGTCGATGCCCGCAAGCGCGTCAGCGATGTCGCCGTAATTGGTGATGTCGACCCGCACGAACGCGCTGCGGTCGGGTCCCGCGATATCGAGACACACTACCTCGTGCCCGGCTCCGCGCAGATTCTGGACGGTCGCCCGCCCGAGCTTTCCGTTGCTACCCGTGACTGCGATGATCATGCTCTCATCGTATCCTTACAGATTGTCTAACAATCTGTAAGATTGCATAACAATCAGTTGGGCAGAGAGGTGGCAGCATGTCGCTCGAAACGACCGCAGTGCTGCCGGAGCAGATTGCCGATGAGCTGCGGGCGAGCATCCTGAACCAGACGGATGCCCCGGGTTCGAGTCTCACGGAGTCGGCTGTCGCGCTGCGGTTCGGCGTAGCTCGCCCGACCGCGCGCCTCGCGATCGACAAACTCGTGTCCGACGGCCTGCTGCGCCGGGAAGCCCATCGCGCTGCGCGCGTGCCTGAGCTCACGCGCGACGACATCCTCGACCTCTTCGACAACCGTGCCCTGATCGAAGCGGCCGCAATGGCGGCGCTAGCTACCGCGGGGCGAATCCCCGCAGCGGCGCTCGCTGCGCACCGTGCCCTCGTCAGCAGCGAGGACTTCGCCCGCCACGACGTTGCCTTCCATCGCGCGCTCGTCGGGGGTCAAGACAGCCCGCGGCTTACTCAAATGCATTCGCTGCTCATGGGCGAAATCGCGCTGTGCATCGGGCAGGTTCAAGCCGCGCATCTGCTCTCGGCTGCCGAGGTTGCCTCGCAACATCAGGGCATTCTCGACGCGATCACCGCGGGGAATCCGGATGCCGCAGCCGACCTCACTCGAGCACACATCGCAGGGGCGCGCGATCGCCTCCTCGCCCACGTCGACGGGAACACCCATGGTTAAGCGCAGCGTGCCGAACCCCAAAGCTCTCTTCGAGCTCATGAAGTTCAAGAAGCCGACCCTCAACGCGAAGAAGCGCCGCCTCGAGGGCGCACTGACGATTTACGATCTTCGATCGATCGCGAAGCACCGCACGCCCAAGGCGGCCTTTGATTACACGGATGGCGCAGCGGAGGGCGAGCTGTCGCTTGCGCGATCCCGGCAGGCTTTCGAGGACATCGAGTTGCACCCGTCGATCCTGCGCGACGTCTCGAACCTCGACACGACCACGACGATCCTCGGCGGCACGTCTGCGATGCCGTTCGGCATTGCGCCGACGGGATTCACGCGCCTCATGCACACCGAGGGAGAGATCGCCGGGGCTGGAGCGGCGAGGGCGGCGGGCATCCCGTTCACGCTATCGACGCTCGGCACCTCGTCGATCGAAGACGTCAAGGCTGCCAACCCTGATGGGCGCAATTGGTTTCAGCTCTACGTCATGCGTCAGCGCGAGATCTCGTACGGACTCGTCGAGCGAGCGGCCGCCGCAGGATTCGACACCCTTATGTTCACGGTCGATACTCCCGTGGCAGGGGCGCGCTTGCGCGATAAGCGCAACGGATTCTCGATCCCCCCGCAACTCACGATCGGAACGATTGTCAACGCGATCCCGCGGCCGTGGTGGTGGTGGGACTTCTTGACGACGCCTCCACTCGAGTTCGCGTCCCTGTCGTCGACGGGCGGCACGGTCGGTGAGTTGCTCGATTCGGCGATGGACCCGTCCGTTACGTTTGACGATCTGAAGGTCATCCGCTCGATGTGGCCAGGCAAGCTCGTCGTCAAGGGCGTGCAAAACGTCGAGGACTCCAAGAAGCTCACGGGTCTCGGCGTCGACGGCATCCTGCTCTCGAACCACGGCGGGCGGCAACTTGACCGAGCGCCGATTCCGTTCCACTTGCTGCCCGAAGTCGTACGCGAGGTCGGTAAAGACACCGACGTGATGGTCGACACGGGCATCATGAACGGCGCAGACATCGTCGCGTCGATCGCGCTCGGCGCCAAGTTCACCCTCATCGGGCGCGCCTACCTCTACGGCCTCATGGCCGGCGGGCGCGAGGGTGTCGACAAGACCATCTCAATCCTGAGCGAGCAAGTAGTGCGCACGATGCGCTTGCTCGGCGTCACGAGCATCGCGGAACTCGAACCTCGACACGTTACTCAACTCGAACGCCTCGCACCCCGAGGCGTGACTGCCGCGCGCAAGCGCTAACGACCCGCGCGGCGACTTGTGGTGGGTCGCCGCGCGGCGACGCGCTGGGGCTCCGGGCCCACGCGCATGCTTCAGCGTGCGCGCTGGTCTGCATCATGCGCGCGAGCGCGAGTCGGGCCGCGGCCGGCCGCTAGCAGTGCTCGTAGACGTATTCGTCGGCACCGCGAGGCGAGAGCCCGCGATCGCGCAGGATCGTGGATGCAGCGGCCGAGGCATCCGCGCACACCTCTGCAAAGGGGCGACGCAAGTCGTCGACATACTCGATATCGATCACGCGGTCGCCGTACACCTCGGTGAAAGCCGCGCACTCCTCGAACTGATCGCACTCTTCGACGATCGCGAAGTCGAAGCCGATCTCGTCGCGGCCCGTCGTGCCGAGCTCTCCCGTGTTTTTCTGCCCTGCGGCGAGGCCGAGGTGGTGCGCGTGGGCCACAAGGAGAGTCGCGAATACCACGGCGTTGCCGAGCGTGAGGTGGCCTTCGGAACGTGAATACGAGTCCAGGTTGTCAAACTCGACTGCGTCGAATCCGGCCGCCGCACACCGCTCGATCGACGCGAATTGGATGGCCGCGGCATCCGCTCGGATCGACTCGGTCGAGATGTCGATGATGTATTCATCAGGCCAATTCGGGTCGGTGAGCGGCTCGCCGTTGACGCTCACGAGCAATTCGCGTGGCCACTCCACGCCGGGCTGAGTCTGAAACCCGTTGACGTAGCAGATCGAGTACACGCCTGGGGCCGGCGTCGCGGTGCTGTCGCGGGCCACGATGTCGACGTCAGGATCGGGATCGTAAGCGCCACCAAGTTGGTAGTCGGCGACCGCGCCGCCCGGAAACTCCGCGTTGGTCGGCGTGCAACCTGCGAGCACGGCGACGCACACGAGCGCAACTAGCGCCCGCATCAGCGCCCCGGGCTCACGGTGCGAAAGCCGAGTTCTTCGGCGGATCGCAGCAGCCGGTCGTCGTACGCACACACGAGATCCGCTCCGATGAGGGTCGCGGATGCGAGGTGGATTGCGTCGAGGCTGCGCAAGCTCGCGGGGCCGAGACGACGGGCGAGACTCATTACCTGGGGCGTGAGCGGTGTCTCGAGAATTCCCGACAGCGCCGCGTCTACGAAGTCGACGACTCGGGCCGGTGACTCGTCATCGAGGCGCGATCGAATCGTTCGCGTAACTTCAACCCACGTGAGCGTCGACGACACCAGGAGTTCGTCCGACGCGACGAGTCGATCGAGCGATTCAATAAGCACGGTCCGTTCGGGCTCATCGAGTACTCGCTTCACCAGGGCACTGCTGTCGACATAGATCCGCACTAGAACCGATCCTCGCGATCAAGAAGATCGAGCGACGTGACACCCTTGGGCAGCTTCATCGGATTGGTGACTCGCCGATAGGGCTCGCGCGGGGCGATTAGCACGCCGCGGGCGATGAGGTCCGCGATGCTCCCGGGCGCGACATCCGGCCGCGAAGTCAGCCCGAGAAACTGGTCTAGGGCTTCGCGGATGAGTTCTTGCTGCGAGCGACCCGTGCTCTCGGCGCGCTTGCGAAGGGCGGCTTCGGTCTCGGGGCGAAGTCGAAGATTCGTTGCCATGCTAAATGGTACCACTTCGGTGCCTACTTGGTACCGCTGCACCACGTCGTCCGCGCGCATGCTGCGGACTGACGCGCATGCTGGAGCGTACGCGCGAGTCCGGAGCGTACGCGCGAAGCGGCCGCGCTACCTACGAAAGCACATCCCTGATCGCGAGCACGCCAGCCTCGAGCTCGGCGAAGCTCGTCGAGAGTGGCGAGAGTCCGAGCCGAATTCCGTCGGGTCGGCGGAAGTCGGGAATGACCCCACTCGCCCACAACTTCGGCATGATCTCGGCGAACCGTGGGTGATCGATCGTGATGTGGGAGCCCCGGCGGTCTGCGTCCCGCGTCGACGCGAGCACCGCGTCGGGCAGCAGTTCGTCGGCGAGTTCGACCGCGTAATTCGTCATCGCTACGGACTTCGCACGCACGGCATCCAGCCCCGCTTCATCGATGAGGGCGATCATGTCTTGCATCGCTTGCAAGCCGATCATGGGCGGGGTTCCGCTGAGGAATGACCGGATGCCCCGCGCAGGCTCATACCCCTGGCCCATCTCGAACGGGGTGGCGCTGCCCAGCCACCCGTGTATCGGCTGCGCGAGTTCGCCCTGCAAGTCACTTCGAACGTAGAGGAATGCGGGAGCCCCCGGCCCGCCGTTGAGGTACTTGTACCCGCACCCCATGGCGAGGTCGACGCCCCACTCGTCGAGCGAGGTGGGCACGACGCCCGCCGAGTGGCACAGATCCCACACCGCGAGCGCGCCAGCTGCGTGCACGATCTCGGTGATCGCGGGCACGTCGGCGAGCCACGCCGAGCGGTAGGTGACGGTGCTGAGGAGTGTGAGCGCCGTATTGGGCCCGACCGCGTCAGCGACAAGTTCGGGCGTGACTCCGCCTGCGGGATCGGTTTCTATCCAGCGCACGGTGAGTCCACGGTCCGCCGCAATGCCCTCGACGATGTAGCGGTCGGTCGGAAAGTTGTCTCGATCGATCACGATCTCGGTGCGCCCGGGACGGGCATCCAGTGCCGCTCGCACGAGCTTGTAGATCGTGACGGTTGTTGAATCCGCGATCGCGACTTGCCCCGCGGCTGCACCAAGCGCGACGCGACCGAGCTCGTCACCGACGGTTTGGGGCTGCTGCATCCAGCCCTCGTCCCAGCCCCGAATGAGTCGGCCAGCCCATTGCTCGCGCAAGAACGCGTCGACTCGTTCGATTGATGCTGTGAGCGGACGACCGAGTGAATTTCCGTCGAGGTACGCGACGAGACCCGGAGATGGTTCGAAGCGGTCGCGAAAATGGGCGAGTGGATCGGCCTTATCAAGCTCGTGCATACGTTGAGGCTACCGATAGGGTGGCGCGCGTGAGCACCATCCGTCAGCCGATTCTCGCCGACCTGCCGGGCGTCTATCGCGTGTGCCGCGAGACAGGGCCGGCTTCAGTCAATCCAGACCTGCTCGGTCACATCTACGCGGGGCCGTACGTCGTGAACCAGCCGGAACTTGCGCGCGTCGTAGCGAGCGACACCGGCATTGAGGGTTACGTGCTCGCGTGTTCCAACACCCGTGAGTTCGAGCAATGGTGCGAAGCGCATTGGTGGCCAGAGCTGCGCGCGCAGTACCCGGTTGGCAGCGGGCATCCATCGGACGAGTGGATGAGGCGGCTCGTGCACGAACCAGCGCGCTCTCCCGACGTGGTCGTCGCGACCCACCCCGCGCATCTCCACATCGACCTGCTGCCGAGCGCGCAAGGCCGCGGACTCGGCCGCGAGCTCATCGAGTGGTTGTGCGACGAGCTCGCCCGCAGAAACGTGGCCGGGGTGCACCTCGGCGTGAGCGCCGACAACACGGGCGCGATCGCGTTTTACGAGCGGCTCGGCTTTGAGACTCTGCTCGTCGAGGGCGACACGGTGTGGATGGGGCGGCTCTTTAGATAGGCACTATCTGCACCGCGCGATCGAGGCCTTCGAAGTCGCGGGGTTTGCGAGTCAGAAGCGGGATCCGATGTGTCATGGCCGTCGCCGCGATCTGCAAGTCGAGCGCGCGACCTCGGTGGCCGCGTCCGGACTCGCGCGCGAGCGAAACGAGCACGCCGTACGCGTCCGCCTCGGCCACACCGAAGGGAAGGACCTGGAAGGTCGCGGCCGCGTAATTGACGCGGCGTCGACGCACCGCCCGTTCGAGAGCATCGCCGATATCTAAGCCCGAACTCAGCTCAGCAAGCGTCACTGCACTAATGACCGGGATCGAGTCGATCCACGACTCGAGCCCAGACATGTCGATTACGACCGACGTGTCATAGAGCACTCGAGTCACTGCTGGCCGTTCCGAGTGGCCCACGGGTCGGCGAGAACATCGTGGTTCCGGAGCGGACTGCCTTCGCGGATGTCGCGAATCCACTCATCGGAGTCGACGGGCCCGAGCGCATCCCACTCGGCGAGAATCTCGCGACCCGTGAGGCGTCGAGTCTCGGCAGGCAGGGTCTCCACGGGAACTACGGCCGCAATCGGCTTGCCGTTTCGGGTAACCGTAAACCGCTCTCCTAGCTCGACGCGACGCATGATGTCGGCGTTGTCGTTGCGTAGCTCACGCTGAGATATCGTCGTGCTCATGCTCCAACTGTAGCGCGGTTGTGCTACAAATACGCTACAGGACACCCACTTGAGCTCGCGCCGCGCCGAGCACGTCTAGCACCGCGATCGAGTCGTCGAGCGTATGAAGGGGAGACTCCGTGAGCCCGTCCGCGATGTGCTGCGCGACGGCCGTGGTCTGGTAGCAGAGTCCGTCGCGCCACTGGAAGCCCGTGGCATCCTTCCACTCGATCGTCTCACCGCCGTCCACTACGAGGCGCAGCCCACTCGGTCCCATGAATTGGCTCGGCAGTTCGATTCGCGCGAGCGTGCCGCTCGCGGTCGCCGCGAGAGGAGTCGCGACGCGCATGCTTGTGGTTATCGCGGCTTGCGCGCCCGACGCGTAGTCGAGGATGAGCGCCACCTGGTCGTCGACTCCAGTGCTCGCGAGCGTGCCCGTCGCACTGACGCGTTGCGGCGCTCCCAACACGAAGTGAGCAAACCACGCCGGATACACGCCGATATCGAGAAGCGCACCTCCGCCGAGCGCCGGGTTAAACGCGCGGTGAAGTGGGTCGAAACTAAAGCGTGCACCGAAGTCAGCCGTGACGGTGAGCACGTCGCCGAGCGCTCCGTCGGCAAGCAGTTGCGCGATGATCGCGGTCTGCGGCAAGAACCGCGACCACATCGCTTCCATCGCAAATACCCCGGCGGCGCGTGCTGCCGCGGCGATCTCGCGCGCCTCGGTTGTGTTGAGCGCGATGGGCTTCTCGACGAGCACGTGCTTTCCCGCGGCGATCGCGAGCAGCGCGAGCGCTCGATGTTCGCTGTGCGGGGCCGCGATGTAGACGATGTCGATGTCGGGGTCATCGACGAGCTGTTCGTACGACCCATAAGCGCGCTCGATGCCGTGAGCCGCCGTGAACGCTTGCGCTCGATCCAGGGATCGGGATGCCGCGGCCAACACTACTTGGTCAGTATTGGTCGTGACGGACTGCGCCCAGTCAGCGGCAATCAGTCCTGGCGCAAGGATTCCCCACTTGAGTACGGGTCCCCCGCGCAGCGGGGTGTTATTGGGGCGCGGGAGTGAGACCATCGCCCAAATCTACGCGCTGACTACCGACGAAGCTCGAGCGTGCAGCACTTCACTCCGCCGCCACCGCGAAGAAGCTCAGACAAATCGACACCGATGGGGTTGTAGCCGCGCTCGCGCAGCTGGCGCTCGAAGTCCTTCGCGCGAGCGGCGATCACGACGTTATATCCGTCACTAAAGGAATTGAGGCCGAGCACCGCGGCATCCTCTTCCGTCACGATGAGCGCCTCGGGAAAGCGCGCGCGCAGGATCTCGAGCGAGAGCTCGTCGAAAGCGCTCGGCAAGTACGCGACATTGTGCGGGTCGAGCACCGCGAGCGCCGTGTCGAGGTGGTAGAAACTCGGGTTGATGAGGGTGAGCGATACGACCTCGCGCCCAAAGATCGCCGCGACCTCCTCGTGGCTCTTGGATGCCGTGCGGAATCCCGTGCCCGCAAGAATCACGCCGTCGACGAGCAAGAAGTCGCCTTCGCCCTCGTTGACTTCGACGGGAACACGCACGTCAAAGCCTTGCTCGGTGAACCAGTCCATGTACGCGGGACCTTCGGGCTGGCGCTCGGGGTAGGTGAAGCTCGCGCCGTACGCGATGTTGTCGATGACGAATCCGCCGTTCGCGGCGTAGACCATATCCGGCAGACCGTCCACGGGGTCGACGAGATTGACGTCGAAGCCGAGGTCGAGGTACGTCTTGTACAAGACCTTCCATTGCGAAACTGCGAGCGCGGTATCGGTGGGGATGTCTGGGTGCATCCACGGGTTGATGCGGTAGCTCACCGTGAAGTGTTCGGGGCGGCACATGAGCACGGAGCGCTTGGTCGCGATGCGGGCCGGGATGCTCGCAGAATCGGTCATCGTCATGAATACAGTGTTTCACGCACCTATCCGCAATGTTAGAGCGTACAGCGCATCGAATCCGCGTCTGACAGTGGTCGGGCACAACTATTCGCCATAGAGTATGCGCATGGACAGCCTCGACTACGGAATCATCGACCTCTTGCGCCGAAATGCGCGCTCGGGCTACGGCGACATCGGCGATGTCATCGGGCTCTCGGCGAGCGCCGTGAAACGTCGAGTTGACCGCCTCGTTGCAGACGGAGTCATCCGCGGGTTCACGATTCAAGTCGACCCCGCCGTCGACGGGCTCGCGACGGAGGCGTACGTCGAACTGTTCTGTCGTGGCACGGTTGCTCCCGAAGAGCTCAAGCGCATCCTCTCGGCAGTGCCGGAAGTGGTGGATGCGGGTACCGTCACGGGTTCCGCCGACGCGATCGTGCACATGCGCTCTCGAGACATTGCCTCCCTCGAACTCGCACTTGAAAAGGTGCGCATCGCCCCGAACGTGGACCATACTCGCAGCGCGATCGTCTTGTCTCGCCTCATCCACCGCACGCACGACTGATGCTCTTCACGATCGACAAGGCCTCGCCGACGACTCTCTTCGAGCAACTGCACGCTCAAGTGATCGAACAGATCACATCGGGTCAGCTCATCGCGGGCACGAAGCTCCCGACCGTGCGCCAACTCGCGACAGACCTGGGTGTCGCGCCGTACACGGTTGCTCGCCTCTACCGTGCACTCGAGGCCGACGGCTTCGTCGAGACGCTCGGGCGCAACGGCACGGTCGTCAAGGCGCGAGCAGGAACATCCGCTGAGCTGCTTCAAGTGGCCGCGAACGATTACGCCGCCCGGGCGCGCGACCTCGGCATCTCGACGGATGACGCACTCACGTGGGTGACGCTAGCCCTTCGTGAGGCGCCGTAGTCGGTTGAGCTCTTCGGTCAGTCGGTCGATCGAGTCCTCGATCGAAGAGTTCTCTTCGCTCGCAAGACCTTGCTTGATCCAGCCACGAATGAGCACGCTCACGGGAGTGCCGGTCGTCCCCGCAATTACCTTGATCTTGTCGAAGTCGGCGGTGTTGAGCCGGACTGATTGAACGATTGTGTCTGGCCGAAACGCAAAAACTGTATCGGCCGGGTAAGGCGTCTCGTCATCGATTGTGCGTTCAGACTCCTCCGCGAGCTCCGCGAGTAGCTGCGAGAGTTGCGCCGGGGTCATGTTCTCCGGCTCCAATACGCGCGGCGGTCGGTTGCGTTCGCTGGCCATCCGTTTACTCCCCAGTACTTCGACGTTCATACTACAGAACTACTACACGAGACTCAATGGCCCGTCTACTATGCGCGAATTAGTGCACAGTCAATCAGCAACGAGACTGTGGAGGACTAGTGCCCCTCAACGTCGGAGTCGTTGCCGATCTCGACGTCGAGCGTCGCGATCGCAGCGAGGTCGGAGGCACTGAGCTCGAAGTCGAGATCGAGGTTCTCGGCGAGCCGCTCGAGGGTTGCCGACTTCGGGATCGCGACTAGTCCGTTGTGCAGGTGCCAGCGCAAGACGACTTGCGCGGGGGTCTTGCCGAGGTTCGCGGCCACACCGGCAATGACAGACGACGTAAGTACGGGAGCGCCATCCCCGCCGAACGGGCTGTACGACTCAGTGACGATTCCGCGAGCAGCGTTGTCCGCGCGTGCAGCGACGCGAGCGATCGCGGGATTCACTTGGATCTGGTTGACAGCCGGCACCGTGCCAGTGGCTTCGGCGAGTGCATCCAAGTGCGCAGACTTGAAGTTTGAGACCCCGATCGAGCGCGTGAGGCCCTCTGCCTTGAGTCGTTCGAAAGTTTGCCACGTCGATACGAATTGGCCGCGAGCCGGCAGTGGCCAGTGAATGAGCAGCAGGTCGACGTAGTCGAGGCCGAGTCGCTCGAGGCAGCCCGCGAGCCCGGCGACCGCGAGATCGGAGCCCTGGAACTCACCGTCGAGTTTGGTCGTCACGAAGAGGTCGGCGCGATCGATCCCCGACCGGCGGATGCCCTCGCCAACGGCCTCTTCGTTGTCGTATCGGCGTGCGGTGTCGAGGTGCCGATAGCCGAGCCCGATCGCCGCGGACACCACCTCGGCACCCGCCTCGCCCCGCAGGTCATACGTTCCGAGCCCAAGTTGCGGGATGCTGTGACCGTCGTTGAGCAGAACAGTGGGCGTTTTCACACTCCCTAGACTACGAGAGCCGCCATGACTCGATCCGGATTTCCGAACCGATGTGCCGTGATCGACACCGCTTGCTCGTGCACGAACGGCAGTAGCTCGATGCGGCCCGCGGTGGTTACCGGGCCACTGTAGATCGCGACATCCGGGTCTCCGTCCACCGCTTGCGCTAGGGCGAGCGCGTCGCCGCCGATGAGGCGCACGCGACCACTCACGGTAGACGCACGAGCGAGCCACGCGGCATCCGACTCGATGACGATGCCGCGCACGATTGCCGACGGCACTGCTTCATCGAACGATTGCACGAGTGGCGTGGGAAGCGGAATAGCCGAGCTGATCGAGATCGGCGCGTTGGCGCGACTCGCTGCGGCGATGAGACGGATGAGGTGACCCATGGGCTCGCCCTCCGAGAGTCGAAGCGTCACGGGCACGGGCCGGTAGCGCAAGATGTTGCGCTCGACTTCGAGCCCCGAGGCGTCGCGGCTCACGCCAAATTCCTCGGCCCACGCTTGCTCGTCGCTCAAGGCTCCGCGGCGAACCCGGTCGAACTCCGCGAAGTCGATCCCGCCTTGCCCACGCTTGACGACGGACGCGACGCGACGCGAGAGCCCATCGATCTTGATGTTTTCGCCAGGCGTCACTTCGACGGGCTCCCACGTTCCGAGCGTGAGCACGTAGTTGGGGCCTCCGGCCTTTGCGCCTGTTCCGACGGTCGAGCGCTTCCATCCACCGAACGGCTGGCGGCGCACGATAGCGCCCGTGATGCCGCGGTTCACATACAGGTTGCCCGCTTGAACGGTGTCGAGCCAGCGGGTGACTTCGCCAGCATCCAGTGAGTGGATGCCCGCCGTGAGCCCGTAGTCGACGGCGTTCTGTAGTTCGATCGCGTCGTCGAGCGTAGGAGCAGTCATGACGCCCAACACGGGACCGAAGTACTCCGTGAGGTGGAACTCGCTGCCCGCCGCGACTCCCGCGCGAACGCCCGGCGACCACAGCTTGCCGGACTCGTCGAGGGCGCGAGGTTGCACGAGCCACCGTTCACCCTCACCGAGAGTCGTGAGTGCCGAGAGCAGCTTGCCTTGGGCGGGCTCGATGATCGGGCCCATTTGCGTGGTCTGCTCTTGCGGGTAACCGACGCGAAGCGTACGCACTGCATCGATGAGCTGGCGTTCGAACCGTTCGCTGCGCGCGACGGATCCGACCAGAATCACGAGCGACGCGGCCGAGCACTTTTGGCCCGCGTGACCGAAAGCACTGCGTACGACGTCGGCAACCGCGAGATCGAGGTCGGCATTGGGCGTAACGATGATCGCGTTCTTGCCGCTCGTTTCCGCGAGGAGCGGGAGGTCGGCGCGCCACGAACGGAACATCTGCGCGGTCTCCCAGCCACCGGTGAGAATCACGCGATCGACGCTGGAGTGCGACACGAGTTGGCGGCCGAGGTCGCGCCCGTCGAGGTCGACGAGCGTCAGGAGGTCTCGAGAGATCCCGGCCTCCCACAGAGCCTCGACCATGACGGCGCCGCTGCGTTGTGCGAGTCGCGCTGGCTTGATGATGACGGCACTACCAGCGGCGAGCGCCGCGAGCACGGAACCCGCGGGGATAGCGACGGGAAAGTTCCACGGCGGAGTTACAACCGTCAGGCGCGGCGGTCGGTAGCTCGCGCCCTCGATGCCATCGAGCTCGAGCGCACGCTCGGCGTAATAGTGCGCGAAGTCGATCGCCTCGCTCACTTCGACGTCGCCCTCGGCGACGGTCTTTCCCGCTTCGCTCGCCATGACCTCGATGAGTCGTCCACGGAAAGCGGCAAGCACGTTGCCAGCGTTGTGCAGAATGCGGGCACGTTCGGCCGCTGGAGTCTTGCCCCACGCGTCACCTGCGGCCGTCGCCGACACGATTCGTGCCGCGAGAGTTGCCTCGTCTGACACGCGAGCGGAGAGGATCGAACCGACCCCAAGGCGCGAGTCGGCGCTGCGCTCGAGAAGTCGAGCGGCCCACGCACGGTTCGCCGCGATCGATGGGTCGGTGTCTGACTCGTTATCGAACTCGGTTGTGGTCTCGGGAGCAGCAGTCACGGCACGATTCTGCACGCGGTGGGGGGCCGGTACGTCGCGGGTCAGAGCCTCGAGAGACGCTCGGAACCGGTTCGCTTCGCGCTCGAAGACCGACTCGTTCGAGCTCAGTTCGAACACGCCAGACATGAAGTTCTCGGTCGAGGCGTTCTCTTCGAGCCGGCGGATGAGATAGCTGATCGCGGAGTCAAATTCCTTGGGATGCACGACGGGCGTGTAGAGCAAGAGCCCGCCGACATCGGCCTTAACTGCATCCGCTTGTCCCGTTGCCATTCCGAGGAGCATTTCGTACTCGACGCGATTCTCGACGTGGCGTTGCTTTGCGAGCTCCCACGACCACGCTACGTCGAAGAGGTTGTGGCCTGCGACGCCGATGCGAACGGCGTCCGTGTGCTCGGGGG
>JANOOQ010000018.1:0-5739 GCA_031421515.1 Leifsonia sp. | reverse complement strand
CCTAGTACGAGAGGACCGGGATGGACGAACCTCTGGTGTGTCAGTTGTTCCGCCAGGAGCACCGCTGATTAGCTACGTTCGGAACGGATAACCGCTGAAAGCATCTAAGCGGGAAGCCGGCTTCAAGATGAGATTTCCATGACTTAGGTCGAGAGGCTCCCAGCTAGACTACTGGGTTGATAGGCAGGATGTGGAAGTGCGGACTAAAGACGCATGGAGCTGACCTGTACTAATAAGCCGATAAATTGATAACACCTTCTGTCCTCGTGGCTGTGCTCGTAAGAGCGCCGTAACACGGGATGATGAGTATGCTTGCGTCCACTTTGTGGTTCCCGATTTACGGTCGGGAACTGCGCCCAGCTAGGGGAGAGAGCTCTCAGTTGATTCAATCGTGAGTCGACGAGAGTGATCGACTGAACTGGCCAGAAACTGATTGATAAATCAATAGTGTTTCGGCGGCCATAGCGAGAGGGAAACGCCCGGTCACATTCCGAACCCGGAAGCTAAGACTCTCTGCGCCGATGGTACTGCAAGGGGGACCTTGTGGGAGAGTAGGACACCGCCGGACTTCTTTGTAAAGTGGCCACCCCATCTGTATAACTACAGATCGGGGTGGTCATTTTGCTTTAACGAGTAATCCAGGAGAGAAATCGTGAGCGATTCATCAGCGCGAAGCGGCCGTCCACCGCACGGAAAGCCCCCGCGCGGAAAGCCGACGGGCAACCGTCCTCCGGGCGGGCGGCCGACGAGCGACGGCGGCAAGCCGAATGAAAAGCGCCTGTGGACCAAGGGTGGTGCACCCGCGCGCGGAGATCGGGATGCGCGCGAGCGCGAATTGCCCGAGGATCGCGATCCTTTCGGCATCCGAGCCGTTCGTGCGAGGCACGACGATCCCGAGATCCCGGAAGACGTCACGCCGAAGCAGCTCGATCGAGTCGCCCTCAATGAACTCAAGACTTTGAGCAAGGAGAACGCCGAGGGGGTCGCTCGCCACCTTGTGATGGCCGCGGCGCTCATCGAGACCGATCCTGCGCTCGCCCACCAGCATGCAATTTCGGCGGCTCGTCGCGCCGGTCGAATCGGCGTTGTGCGCGAAACCCTTGCCATCACCGCGTATGCGATCGAGGACTATGCGCTTGCACTTCGGGAGCTCCGTACCTACCGCCGCATCACGGGTCGAGATGACCAATTGCCCATGATGGTCGATAGCGAACGCGGAATGGGGCGCCCCGAGCGTGCCCTCGAGCTCGGTCGATCCGTGCCGCGCGCGTCTCTAGCAGTGCCCGTGCAAGTCGAGCTCGCGATCGCGATGTCGGGCGCGCGACTGGATCTCGGACATTCTGACGCTGCGCTTGCCGAACTCGAGATTGCTCAGCTCGACCCTGCGACTGCGTTCTCCTATAGTCCGGGGCTTTTTGACGCGTACGCGACGGTGCTAGAAGAACTCGGCCGCATGGAAGAAGCCCAGGAGTGGTTCGATCGAGCGGAGGTCGCTGCCGACGCACTTGACGCAACCGACCCCGAGGACGACATGATCGAAGTGATCGAAGAGGAGTTGCCCGAGACACCGGGGGAGTCGACGAGTGAATGAATCTCCGCTCGCGGGTTGTGAGGTCGTGCTCGCTGATCTTGACGGAGTCGTCTACAGAGGCGCGGGAGCGATCGAATATGCCGTCGAGAGCATAAACAGTATTGATCCGAGTATTCGCGTCGGGTACCTCACGAATAACGCATCGAGAAGAGATGTGTCGGTAGCGGCACACTTGAGCGAACTCGGACTGGTTGTTGCCCCTCGAGACGTCGTCACGTCGCCTCAAGCCGCCGTCTCGTTGCTCACCAATCTCGTACCCGCGGGCTCATTAGTGCTCGTCGTGGGTGGCGAGGGCCTCACAGTCGAGCTCGAAGCCGCAGGATTCGTGGTTACGAGATCGGCGCTCGATGCTCCCGTCGCGGTGCTCCAGGGTTTCGACCCGAGCGTCGGGTGGGTGCATCTCGCCGAGGCGGCGTTTGCACTCGGCGGTGACGGCGGCGGCGACATCCACTGGATCGCAACAAATACCGACTGGACGATCCCGCAAGCGCGTGGAACCGCGCCGGGCAACGGCACGCTCGTTTCAGCTGTTCACACTGCCGTCGGCCGGTTGCCGATCGTCGCGGGAAAGCCCGAAGTTGCCATTTTCGAGGAGGCATTCGCTCGATTTGGCTCGCGCGCGGCTCTCATGCTCGGTGATCGCCTCGACACAGACATTCTCGGTGCGAATCGAGCGGGCATCCCGTCGGCGCTCGTGCTTACGGGCATCGATCAGGCCAAGCAGGTTCTTGCTGCCGTACCGCTCGAGCGGCCGACCTTCATTCTCGACGACCTCCGTCAGTTGCATGAGCCGTATCCGGCTACCGTTTCGGACGGCGACGTCACGACGGTTGGCTCGGCGAGCGTGCGACTATCGGGGCAGCGATTGACCGTCGAGACGGGCTCTGGAATCGATCTTCTTCGGGCCGGATGCGCCGCAATTTGGAACTCGGGACTGGCAATCTACGCGCTGGATGTTCCCGCGGAACTATATTCGTGAACATGGCAGAAGACACTCCAACACCGGCGCTCGAGACGGATGCCTTACTGTCGCGTCTGAAAGTCATCGAGGACCAACCGCTCGACTCGAGGGCAGAGGCGTTCGCGCAATTGCACCGCGAATTGCAGCATCGACTTGAAGCCGGGGACTCGACCGGTACGCATGCCTGAATCGCGGCTTGATGCAGCGCTTCCGGCTCGTGGACTCGCGCGCTCGCGCACTCACGCCGCCAAACTGATTTCCGATGGTCTCGTCACGGTTGACGGGATGCCCGTCGTCAAGCCATCAGCCCTCGTTAGAGAAACCCAACTCATCGAGGTCGCGACGAGTGATCACTACGTGAGTCGAGCGGCCCACAAGCTCATTGCAGCGCTCGACGCCTTCGGCGTCGACGTTGCCGGTCGGCTCGCGCTCGATGTCGGGGCGTCCACTGGCGGGTTCACTCAAGTGCTTCTCGAGCGTGGCGCGGGCCAGGTGATTGCGCTCGATGTCGGTCACGGTCAGCTCGCGGCATCCATTCGGGCGGATGAGCGAGTCGTTTGTGTAGAAGGTTCTAACGCTCGATATCTCACTCGGGCCGAACTCGTCGAACTGAGTGGGGTTGTCGAAGTTCCGAGCGTCGTCGTGGCCGACTTGTCGTTCATCTCTTTGCCGATGGTTTTGCCCGCGCTCGTCGAGACCGTTGGGCTCGAGGCGCACTACATTGTGCTGGTCAAACCCCAGTTTGAGGTCGGGCGCACGGGCATCCGCGAGGGAATAGTTCGTCTACCGGGATTGCGAGAAGATGCCGTCAACGGCGTCTTGTGGGCCGCGTGGGATCTCGGGCTTGGCACCGCCGGCATTGTGTCCTCCCCAATTGCTGGAAACGCCGGCAATCGCGAGTATCTGGTCTGGTTGAACGCCGAGGTCGGTACCAATCCGACAGAATGGTCACGACAGGTTTCCGCGATTGCGTGATCGGCCAATGACAGTGAGGGGAACGCGCGTGGCACATGACCGGCACATCCTCGTCGTAGCCCACACGGGTCGGCAGGACTCACTCGATGCAGCGATCGAAGTGTGTCGTCAGCTCATCGCGGGCGGACTCACCCCGGTGTTGTCAGCCGACGAATTCGCGCCGATCATGGCCGCGGCTCCCGACTTGGAGCCCATCGCACTTCTCGGCAAGAGTGTGCAGATTGGCGACCTTGAGCTCGTCATCGTGCTCGGCGGGGACGGCACTATTCTTCGCGCCGCGGAGCTTGCGAGAGGATGCTCGGCCCCGCTGCTCGGCGTCAATCTCGGGCATGTCGGTTTTCTCGCCGAGAGCGAGCGAGAAGAGTTGACTGAGACGGTCGCGCGTGCGCTCGCACGGGACTATCTCGTCGAAGAACGAATGACGCTCGCTGTGCGCGTCAAGGTCGACGCCGAAGTTGTATTTGAGACGTGGGCGCTCAATGAAGCGACGGTCGAAAAGGCGAGCCGTGAGCGCATGCTCGAGGTCGTCGTCGAAGTTGATGGCAGGCCACTTTCTTCGTTCGGTTGCGACGGCGTCGTGATGTCCACGCCCACCGGATCGACGGCCTATTCGTTCTCGGCAGGCGGGCCCATCGTGTGGCCGAGCCTCGATGCGCTCTTGCTCGTGCCCTTGAGTCCTCACGCTCTATTCGCCCGTCCGCTCGTCGTTGGCCCCGATTCCGCTCTCGCGGTCGAGGTGCTCGATCGCACTCAAGGCACGGGAGTGCTGTGGTGCGACGGGCGCCGCACTCACGACCTGCCTCGCGGCGCGCGCGTTGTCGTGCGACGCTCGCCAGTTCCCGTTCGGCTCGCTCGACTCTCGCAAGGGCCATTCACCGACCGGCTCGTAAACAAGTTCTCGCTGCCCGTCTACGGGTGGCGCGGACCAATCGGCGACGAAGGTAATCGAGCGTGATCGAAGAAATCTCGATCCGACAGCTTGGTGTCATCGGTGAGGCTCGCCTCCCGCTCGGCCCTGGTTTCACTGCACTCACGGGCGAAACGGGTGCTGGCAAGACCATGGTCGTCACGGCGCTCGGCCTCTTGCTCGGCGAGCGAGCCGATAGTGCAGCGATTCGGTCCGGGAGTGCTCAAGCGGTCGTAGAGGGTCGATGGCAGATCGACCCCGAGGGCGCGGTCGCGGAGCGGGTTCGGGATGCAGGTGGCGAGCTTGATGGGCCCGAGCTCATTCTGGGGCGTTCCGTGTCGCAAGAAGGCCGCAGTCGAGCCGTAGTGGGTGGCCGAAGCGCGCCAATCGGAGTGCTCAACGAGATCGGGCAGCAGCTCGTGGTCGTGCACGGTCAAGCCGACCAAGTGCGGCTGCGCTCTGCCACGGCTCAACGCGAAGCGCTCGACCGATTCGCGGGCCAAGAACTGGGTCGCTTGCTCGACGAATATCAGTCCGTCTACAAGCGATGGCAGACGCACCAGAGCGAACTCGATGTTCTCGTCGCCGAGCGCGATCGCCGATCTCGCGAAGCCGAAGACTTGCGAATCGCGATGTCGGAGATCGAGGCGGTCGCGCCCCAACGCGGCGAAGACGAGCAGCTTGCCGTGCGCGCCGACCGCTTGACTAATCTCGAAGACCTTCGGCTTGCCGCAGCTCTTGCCCACGACCTGTTGTCGTCTGAGTCCTCTGACGAAGCGCGAGATGTCGTCGGCCTACTCACGTCGGCCCGCCGTCAACTCGAGCGCGTGGCCGATCATGACGTCGCACTCGTGCCGATCGCGGAGGCGATTGCCGCCGCATCCTTCACCATTTCAGAGCTTTCCGGCCAACTCTCGAGCTATTTGAGCAACCTCGATACCGACGGCGGGCGCGAGCTTGAAGCGGTGCAGGATCGCCGATCACAACTCGCCGCCCTCGTGCGCAAGTACGGCCCAACGCTTGACGAGGCGATCGACTACCTCGATTCGGGCAGCGGTCGACTCATGGAGCTCGACAACGACTCGACTCGAATTGAGTCGCTTCAGTCCGACGTGCAGGTCGACCGCGCGCGCGTCGTCGAGCTCGCGGGAATGTTGAGCGATGTCAGACGGATGAGCGCTATCCGGCTGTCGGAGCGAGTAACCGCCGAGCTTGCAGCGCTTGCGATGGCCAACGCAGTCATCTCGGCGACGGTCGATCGGTCGTCGAGGGTTGTGATGCCTTTGCTATCGAGGTGGACCGTGC
>JANOOQ010000017.1:0-3033 GCA_031421515.1 Leifsonia sp. | reverse complement strand
TCCCACTTGTTGAAGGCGAGCACGAGGGCACGGCCCGACTCGAGCACGAGGTCGATGATCTTGAGGTCTTGAACGCTAATCGGAGCCGTGACGTCGAGAACGACGACAGCGACTTCTGCCTTCTCTAGCGCGGCACTCGTGCGCAGCGTCGCATAGAAGTCGGCGCCTTGAGCAAGGTTGACGCGACGGCGGATTCCCGCGGTGTCAACGAAGCGCCAGAACTTTCCGCCAAGCTCGATCTGCTCGTCGACGGGATCACGAGTCGTGCCCGCCATCTCGTTGACGACGACGCGCTCTTCGCCAGCAGTCTTGTTGAGCAAGCTCGACTTTCCGACGTTCGGTCGGCCGAGAATCGCGACGCGGCGCGGGCCGCCGACCTCTTCCTTCGCGACGGCCGAGATCTCCGGCAGGATCGTGAGCACGTGATCGAGCAGGTCGGCTACCCCTCGGCCGTGCACGGCCGAGACCGGCCACGGCTCGCCGAGTCCGAGTGACCACAAGCCCGCGGCATCCGGTTCCTGATGAACATCGTCGACCTTGTTGGCGACGAGAATTACGGGCTTCTTCGTCGCGCGCAGCATGCGAACGACATGTTCGTCAGTGGATGTCGCACCCACGGTCGCGTCGACGACAAACAGCACGGCGTCGGCGAGGTCGATCGCGATTTCCGCCTGGGCGGCGACGGATGCGTTGATGCCCTTCGCGTCGGGCTCCCACCCGCCCGTGTCGACGATCGTGAACTTGCGATTGTTCCACTCGCCCTTGTAGTTGACGCGGTCGCGCGTGACGCCGGGAGTGTCCTCGACGACGGCTTCGCGGCGGCCGATGATGCGGTTGACGAGCGCGGACTTTCCCACGTTGGGTCGGCCCACGATCGCGAGCACGGGAAGGGCGGGGAGGTACACGATGGCGTCGACGTCTTCCGTCGCGGCATCCAGAATCCCGAGGTCTTCGGCGTCGAGGTCGTACTCGGCGAGACCCTGGCGTAGAGCATTCGACCGCTGAGCGGCTTCGGCTTCGTCGATCGTGGTGATGCGCTCGACTAGCGCGGCGTCCAGTTCGGGAAAGTCGTCGTTCTCGGTGTCAGTCATTGCAAAGTCCTTTGGTTTCGATACGCGTTCCGCTACTCAACCAGCGATACGCGCGCCGCTGGTTTCGATACGCGCGTCGCGCTACTCAACCAGCCGTTGAACGAACGAGACTCACGACAGCCGAAATGGTCTGGGCGAAGTCAAGATCGGTGGAGTCAATGGTGGTCACACCGACAGCGGCGTTCATGAAGTCCACCACGCGCGAATCCTGCGCATCCCTCGAGCTGAGCTCTTGGGCCGTCGTCTCGGCCGAAACTCCGGAGAGTTCCGCTGAACGCCTGCCCATTCTAGCTTCTTCGGACGCCGTGAGCAGAATCCGCACGGCGGCATCCGGTGCGACGACGGTCGTGATGTCGCGCCCCTCGACGATGATGCCCGGTCTTGCACTCTCGGCGATGCGCGCGCGAAACAAGTCCACCATGAAGCTTCGGACGGCGGGGATGCGCGCCACGTGACTCACGATCGACGACACTCGAGGCTCCCGAATGTCTTCCGTGACATCGTCCGACCCCACGCGCACATAGAACTTGTCTGGATCGGTGCCTACCGAGTACTCGAAACTCGAGAGCGATTCGATGACGTCGGTCGGACCATACGTGTCGATTCCCTCCTCGAGACACCGCCACGCGAGCGCACGATACGCGGCACCCGTGTCGAGGTACTCAAACCCGAGTTCGCGCGCTGCCGCGCGGGACACACTGGACTTTCCGCTTCCCGCGGGGCCATCAATGGCAACAACGATCGTCACGCGAACTCTCCCGCGATCTTCCAGCCGCGCGCCTCGAGTTCTGCCGCGAGGCGCTTTTCAACCTCGGGCAACACCGAAATCTCGGCGAGACCGATTTGCGCGCCGGGCGAATGCTCGAGTCGAAGGTCTTCCATGTTGACCCCCGTCTCACCGATTTCCGTGAGTAGTCGCGCAAGCTCGCCGGGCTTGTCGTCGACCTTGATGACGAGCTGGCTGAAGTGTGCCGCCTGGCCGTGCTTGCCGGGAATGCGGGCTACTCCCGCGTTGCCGCCCGCGAGCACTTCTGCGATTGCTCGTCGAGCACCGGGAGCCGCCGGGTCGTCGAGAGCCGAGATTACGGAGTCGAGATCGGCGCGGTACGCGCGCAGAATCTCGAGAAGAGGCTCCGAGTTCGCGCTGAGAATCTGAACCCACAGCTCCGGATCGCTCGCGGCGATGCGTGCCGTGTCGCGCAAACCCTGCCCCGCGAGTGCGAGCGCGGCAATCGGTGCGCCCGTGAGCCGCTTCGCCAGAAGAGTCGAGATCAGCTGAGGAACATGCGAGACGAGCGCGACACTTTCGTCGTGTTCGAGCGCCGTCATGGCGACCGGCACGGCACCGAGATCGAGCACGAGGTCTTCTATGAGCCGACGTCGCGCGCCTTCTCCACCGGTAATGACCCACGGTCGCCCGATGAAGAGATCGGCACGAGCGGCGATCGCTCCCCCGCGTTCCCGGCCGGCAAGCGGATGCGAACCGATGTACCTCGAGGTGTCGACTCCCGCCGCCTCGAGCTCGGCTTGCACGCCGTACTTCACGCTCGCGACATCCGTCACGGTCGCATCGGGCCACGCCGCGAGTTCGGCGGCGATCACGTCGGCCGTGGAATCGGGTGGAACCGCGACGATCACGAGGCTCGGCGAATCTCCCGCGGCAGGGGTGCGACCCGCTCCGTAGTCGATCGCGAGGGTCGCGTTCGCACGGGAAGAATCGTGCAGAATCACGTCGACGCCGCGAGCCGCGAGGGCGTGGCCGATGCTGGCGCCGAGCAGTCCGGCGCCGACGATGCGCACTTGCCCCGACACGCGGCTCACGCTCACTCTTCCTCGTCTTTCGTCGTCGACGACGATCGCGAGATCGTCAGTAGTTGGCCGAGTTCAACCTTAGTGAGGTCGCGAGTTCGTCCGACCGCGAGAGTGCCGAGGTGCAGGGGTC
>JANOOQ010000016.1:0-11084 GCA_031421515.1 Leifsonia sp. | reverse complement strand
CGCTGGCCGTGCCGTCGTCGGGCACGCGACCAACGAGTGACCGAGTGCGCGTAGCGATGTTCTCAGCACTCGAAGCGCGAGATGCGATCGACGGGATGCGCGTGCTCGACCTCTACGCGGGCACGGGAGCCTTGGGCCTCGAAGCCGCATCGCGAGGGGCCGCCCACGTCACGCTCGTCGACCGAACGATCACGTCGGCGAAAGTCAACGCCAGCCGAGTGCTGGGGCATGCCCCGGCCGGCGCTCGACCGGCGATCGAGACGACGGGGCAAGCAGTGCAACCGTTTTTGACCTCGGCACGAGCGTTTTGGGACCTCGTGTTCATTGACCCACCGTATGAACTCGGCATGCCCGAGCTCGACGCAAACCTAGAAGCACTCGTTGCACGGCTTTCACCCGGAGCGGTCGTTGTGCTCGAGCGCGGATCGCGCGCACCCGCGCCGACGTGGCCCGATGGGCTCGAATTGGACCGCCGCAAAGACTACGGCGACACAGCGCTGTACTGGTTGAGCGCTTCCTAGATCCGGCCGTCCCAGTTGTCGAAGGGGTCCCACCCGCCGCGCTGAGTGAGAGGCTCGCCTGCAACGAGCACGCCCTGGCCCTCGACGACGAGACCGATCGGCCGGAAGCCGCCGGGAAGCTCCACGCCAGCCGGGAAAGTCGCGAGCAAGCAGTGGTCCTCTCCGCCAGCGAGAACGGGTTCGTGCTCACGCGCGATATCCAGAGCGACCCCACTCGCGAGCGCGATTCTGCTGGCGTCGAGCGCGAGCCCGTCGCTCACGTCGATCATCGAGGTGGCTCCGGCCAGGGCGGCGGCCTTGCCGTCCGCGATGGGCGGGTGCGGCCTGAGGTGGGCGGCAATCGCCACGGGATGCTCGAGCGCTAGAGCGGCGGCTGCCGCGGCATCCGGCTGCCCGTCAACGACCCCGTGCGCAAACAGTAACTCGAGACCCTTCGCGGACGCCCCCAGTTCACCCGAGACAGCAAGCACATCGCCCACGCGAGCCCCCGTTCGACGCACTGGCGCGCGCCCTTCGAGGTCGCCGAATGCCGTGACAGCAATCGTCAGCACGGTCGACGCTGAGAGGTCGCCGCCCACAACCCCACACCCGGGAGCCATCGCTTCGCAGCCGTCGCGTAAGCCCTCGGCGATCGCTTCGAGCAACTCGATCGGAGTGTCGGGTGGCGCGGCGATCGCGACGACGAGAGCCGTCGGCACTGCGCCCATCGCGGCGATGTCAGCCAGATTCGACGCGGCCGCCTTCCAGCCGAGGTCGGCCCCGCTCGACCACGCGAGGCGAAAGTCGGGGCCGTGGATCATCATGTCTGTCGTGACGACGAAGCGCCCATCGGGGGCCGCGACGACCGCCGCGTCATCGCCGGGTCCGAGAATCTGGGCGGATGCCGCGGGCAGCAGTGGAAAGATCCGAGCGAGTACAGCGGTCTCCCCCAGCGAGCCGAGGGTCTCTGCGTGGGGCATGGACACCACGGTACCGCTTCGGCCGGACCGTGCTGCCGCCCCAACCACTTCGGCGAGCCTCCAGTTGTGGTGACCTGTGGGCGCGAGAAGGCCGCCACAACTGGAGGGTCGACGGAAGGTACAACGCACTGCGCCGGTACCCTTGGAACAATGAAACTCGCCGCGCTACTGCCCCTCGCGATCCTCCTCACGGGTTGCTCGCAAACCGTCGCGCTCGAGCCCGCGGATGACGCGGCCAACCCCGTGTGCGCCGAAGTGAGCGTGCGCCTTCCCGAGACTGTTGACGCGAAGCCGATCCGCTTGACCAACGCTCAGGCGACGGGAGCGTGGGGAAACCCGGCGAGCATCATTTTGCGGTGCGGAGTACCCGCGCCCGCCCCCACGGCGGAGTTACCGTGTCTCACGGTCGAAGGCATTGATTGGCTTCGGGATGACGCGGGCGCCCCGAACTACGTATTCACGACCTACGGTCGCGTTCCCGCGGTCGAGGTCATCGTCAATGGCGACTCGGTGTCAGGATTCGCAGCTCTCGTGGACCTCGCTCCCGCCGTGAGGATGCTGCCGGTTGAGGGCTCTTGTATTACGCCTGAGTAGGGGGGCGGGGTAACCGACCCAGCGCAGCTGGGTCAGCGCTGGCGTCGCAGAATCGCTGTGCGATTCCCTTAGCTCCAGCGCGCTATCGAACCGTCTCGAGCCCCAACTGGATGAGCTCGTCGATGAGCGCTGGATACGAGAGCCCCGACGCTTGCCAGCACTTGGGATACATCGAGATTGGCGTGAACCCGGGCATCGTGTTGAGCTCGTTGACAATGAACTCGTCGCCCGTGAAGAAGAAGTCGACGCGAGCGAGCCCCGAGCCGCCGATTGCCTCGAACGCGAGCGCCGCGAGTCTCTGCATCTCTTCTAGTTCGGTTGCCGAAAGCGACGCGGGGCACACGAGCTCGGCGGCAGACGGATCGATGTATTTTGCTTCGAAATCGTAGAACTCGCGACCCGTCACGATGATCTCGCCCGCGACGCTCACACGAGTCGCGCCACCTGCGCGCCCCGACAGCACTCCACACTCGACTTCGCGGCCGACGACAGCGCTCTCGATGAGCGCCTTCGAGTCCTCCGCGAACGCGACGGTGAGTGCGGCATCCAAGTCGTCCAACGACGACACTTTCGTCACGCCCACCGACGACCCCGCTCGTGCGGGCTTCACGAAGAGTGGGAGGCCGAGCGCGATCACGCGACCATGCCAGAGATCCCGATCAGACGCCCACGCGCCGGGCGTCACGGTGACCCAGGGGGCGACACTCACACCCGCGGCTTCGAGGGCCGTCTTGGTGAAGTGCTTGTCCATTCCGAGGGATGACGCGAGCACTCCGTTTCCGACGTATGGGAGCCCGACGAGCTCGAGGAGGCCTTGAACCGTTCCGTCTTCGCCGAAGGGCCCGTGCAGGATGGGAAACACGACGTCAATCTCTCCCAGGGAGTGAGCCGCGCCAGCGACATCCACATACGTCATCTCGCGCGTGGACGCGGACGTTGGCCACTGCACGCGAGTGCCGTTATCGGTCACGACGGGCATCGCGTTCGGGTCCATCCGGAATGCCGCTGCGTCGTCGGCTTGCAGCGTGAAGGCCCCGTCGCGCGTGATGCCGATCGGGATCACGTCGTACTTCGAGCGATCGATCGCGGAGAGCACGCCGCCCGCGGTCGCGCAGCTGATCGTGTGCTCCGAGGACCGACCACCGAACAAGAGAGCGACCGTGAGCTTGGGCACTATTCCCCCTGAGGCAAGTCGTCAGTCGTGAGGTGCGGAGCGATATCCCGCGGATCCAGCGTACCGGCAAGCACTTCGGCGACCTGGCTTACGATCGGCATCTCGACGCCCTTCGCGAGCGCGAGTTCGAGCACGGGAGCGACCGACGAAAGACCTTCCGCGGTCTGGTTCATTTGCTTGATGACTTCGGCGTAGCTGTAGCCCTGCCCGAGCAACCGGCCCGCGGTGTTGTTTCGCGAGAGCGACGATTCGCACGTCGCGATGAGGTCTCCGAGGCCCGCGAGACCCGCGAGTGTTTCGGCGCGACCACCGTACGCGACGGCGAAGTCGGTCATCTCGGCGAGGCCGCGCGTGATGATGGATGCCTTCGTGTTCTCGCCGTAGCCGACGCCGTCGACGATTCCGATCGCGACCGCGATGAGGTTCTTGAGTATCCCGCCGAACTCCGTGCCGATGACGTCAGTGTTAACGAATGAACGGAAGTACGGATTCGTCGCCGTCATCGCGACGATCGTCGCGGTCTCGAGGTTCTCTGACGAGACCACCGAGGCAGTCGGCTGCTCCTTTGCGATCTCTAGCGCGAGGTTGGGGCCAGATACCACGGCAACCCGATCCCCGTCGATCCCGAGTTCTTGGCGAATGACCTCGCTCATTCGCGAGCCCGTGCCCTTTTCCACGCCCTTCATGAGCGAAATGATGATCGCCGTGGGCGGAATGAGCTCGCGAACTATGCGCAAATTCTCGCGCAGTGATTGTGACGGCACTGAGAGGTAAACCTGTTCGACTCCCTCGAGCACTTCGGGCAGGCTCGAACTCGCCCATAGGCCACGCGGGAGGTTGATCCCGGGCAAGTAGTCACTGTTTCTCTTGGATTGCGAGATTTCGCGAGCGAGTTCCGGGCGTCGTGCCCAGAGCGCAACATCCGATCCGGCGTCGGCGAGAATCTTTGAGAAGGTTGTGCCCCACGAACCAGCGCCGAGCACGGCGACCTTGCGTGAGGCTGGCTCGCTCAAAACTTGCCGATTTCGCTCTGGCCGTGCTTCGACGGGTCCCATCGTTTGAGCGGCGGATTCTCGCCCCGAAGTTCCGCGACGAGCGCAGTGATTTCATTCATAAGTCTCTCCGTTGCTTGAGCGAGAACCGCTGAGTCGACGGTCTTGCCGGCATACTCGCTCAGATCGAGCGGGGTTCCGAATCGGATGTGTACAGTCTTGCGCGGAAACAAGCTAACGCGCTTTGAGTAACGCGGAAGGATCTCTTGCGCACCCCAACTCGCAGCGGGGATCAGCGGGATGCCCGCCTCGAGTGCCGTGCGGACCGCGCCGGATTTGCCGCGCATGGGCCACGATTTCGGGTCCCTCGTGAGCGAGCCCTCGGGATAGATGACGACCGCGAGTCCCTTGTCTGCGATCATGCGAGCGGCCGCGAGTGGATTCGACGCGCGGTTGCCGCCCGTGCGTTCCACGGGCACTTGGCCGGCTTTGAGGAGCATCCACCCGAGCACGGGCACGCGAAACAGCGAAGCCTTCGCGAGGTATCGCGGCATGCGGCCGACCTTCCACATCGCAACGCCGATGACGACGGGGTCGATGTTGCTGTAGTGGTTGGGCGACAGCACGAATGCACCCGACTTCGGCACGTTCTCGGTGCCGTGCAGGATGTAGCGCGCCACGAGGTGCATGAACGGCAACAGCAGAAAGCCGAAGACCCTAAAGACTGCGGTCTTTTCGGATACCACCGCTGCCTACCCCTCGTAGCTGAAGTCGGCGCCGAGCGCTTCGAGCTTGTCGATGAAGTGTTCGTAGCCGCGCGCGATGATGCCGATGTTGCTCACGGTCGATTGCCCGTCGGCGGTGAGCGCGGCAATGAGGTGACTGAAGCCACCGCGCAAGTCGGGGATCTCGATGTCCGCTCCGTGCAGAGGAGTCGGTCCAATGATTACTGCAGCTTGCTCAAGCGGACGACGCGGCACTCGACGGCTAATCGACTCGAGCCCGGACTGATGAACGACGATGTTGGCGCCCATCTCGATGAGAGCATCCGTGAATCCGAATCGATTCTCGTAGACGGTCTCGTGCACGACAGACCGTCCGTCGGCCTTCGTCAACGCGACGATGAGCGGTTGTTGCCAGTCGGTCATGAATCCCGGATGCACGTCAGTCTCGACGACGACGGGCTTGAGTGTGCCGCCCGGGTGATAGAACCTAATGCCGTCCTCGTGAATGTCGAACGCGCCGCCCACCTTGCGGAAGATGTTGAGGAACGTCATGAGCTCTTGCTGCTTCGCGCCGACGACGTAAATGTCGCCTTCCGTCGCGAGGGCAGCGGATGCCCAACTCGCGGCCTCGTTGCGATCGAAGAGTGCGCGGTGTTCGTACCCGTGCAACTTATCGACGCCCTCGATGAAGATCACCCGGTTGGGCTCTACGTTGATGATCGCGCCCATCTTCTGGAGGATCGCGATGAGGTCCATGATCTCGGGCTCGATCGCCGCGTTCTTGAGCTCGGTGACGCCTTCCGCGAGTACGGCCGTCAGCAGCACTTGTTCCGTGGCGCCGACGCTCGGGTACGGCAACTCGATTTCGGCGCCCTTGAGTCCGTTGGGTGCAGTCAGGCGAATGCCCTCGTAGCTCTTGTCAACGACCGCGCCGAACGCGCGCAGAGCATCCAGATGAAAGTCGATCGGCCGGTCACCAATGCGGCACCCGCCGAGGTCGGGAATGAGCGCCTCGCCGAGGCGATGAAGCAAGGGTCCGCAGAAGAGGATCGGGATGCGGCTCGACCCCGCGAGCGCATCGATCTTGGCGAAGTGCGCCTTGAGCACATTGCTGGGGTCGAGGCGAAGCTCGCCCTCCCCGCTCGTCGTGACCGAGACACCGTAGGCCTCGAGCATTCCCGTTACGACCCCGACATCGCTGATGTCAGGAACCGACTTCAGGACGCTCGGAGTGTCGGCCAGGAGAGCCGCGACCATGGCCTTGGTTGCAAGATTCTTGGCACCGCGTACTTCGATTCGACCCTTGAGCGGCTTGCCGCCGTTGATGACGATCTTGTCGGCCTTGAGCCCAACTCTTGCCGCGGCCTTTCGGGCATCCTTGGTAAGAGAATTCATGCGCACCTCTATGTTGTGGCCTACTTTGCCGGCAGAGTTGTGGGCCGCCAACTTTCGCGGACTTGTTCGAACTGGGTTATCTGCGATTCATTGCGCAGTGTTAACCCGATGTCGTCCAGTCCTTCAAGCAACCGCCACCTAGTGTAATCGTCGATCTCGAAAGCAAAACTGGTGTCGCCCGCCGTGACGGTCTGTGCGACGAGATCGACCGAGATTTCGATTCCGGGATGCGCGTCAATGAGCGCCCAGATCGCCTCGATGTCTTGCTCGCTCAGCTGAGCTGCGAGTAGACCCTGTTTCCCGGAGTTGCCCCGGAAGATGTCGCCGAACCGCGCACTCAACACGGCCTGGAAGCCATAGTCGCGCAGCGCCCACACGGCGTGCTCGCGGCTCGAACCCGTGCCGAAGTCGGGGCCCGCGACGAGAATGCGCGTGCCATGACCCGGACCGCCAACGAATGGCTCTTGATTGAGCACGAAGTCGGGATCCTGACGCCACGCAAAGAACAACGCGTCGTCGAAGCCCGTCTTCGTCACTCGCTTGAGAAACTCGGCGGGGATGATCTGGTCGGTGTCGACGTTCGAGCGCTTGAGCGCAACCGCAATGCCCGAAACGGTAGAGATCTTGTCCATTAGTTGACCCCCTTGGCTGGTTGAGTAGGCGAAGCCGTATCGAAACCACCAACGTCGCTCGGGCTCGACAGTGTGCCACGGATGGCCGTCGCTGCAGCCACGAGCGGCGACACGAGGTGGGTACGCCCACCCTTTCCTTGCCGCCCCTCGAAGTTGCGGTTGGACGTGGATGCACACCGCTCCCCTGGAGCGAGCTGGTCGGGATTCATCCCGAGGCACATTGAGCACCCCGCAAACCGCCACTCGGCACCGAAGTCTTCGACGATCTTGTCGATGCCCTCGGCCTCGGCCTCGATGCGAACTCGAGCGGATCCGGGAACAACCATGACGCGCACACCATCCGCCTTGCGCTTGCCCTTGATGACCGACGCAAACGCGCGCAAGTCTTCGATGCGGCTGTTCGTGCATGAGCCCATGAATACGGCGTCGACGCGGATGTCCTTCATCGGGGTGCCCGCGACGAGGTCCATGTACTCGAGCGCGCGCTCAGCGGCAGCCCGATCGTTCGGGTCAGCGTACGAGGCGGGATCGGGCACGCTCGCGCTGAGCGAAACGCCTTGGCCCGGGTTGGTGCCCCACGTCACGAACGGCTCGAGCTCGTTCGCGTCGAGAAACACTTCGGCGTCGAAAACGGCGTCGTCGTCCGTGGCGAGAGTGTTCCAATACTCGACCGCGGCGTCCCAGTCGGCGCCTTGCGGTGCATGAGGGCGACCCTTGAGGTACTCGTAGGTCGTGGCATCCGGAGCCACCATCCCCGCGCGCGCACCTGCCTCGATCGACATGTTGCAGACCGTCATGCGGCCTTCCATCGAAAGGGCACGGATGGCGCTGCCGCGGTATTCGAGCACGTAGCCCTGACCGCCTCCCGTACCGATCTTGGCGATGACGGCGAGAATGATGTCTTTCGCCGTGACACCTTCACGCAGTTCGCCCTCGACCGTGATGGCCATGGTCTTGAAGGGCATGAGGGGCAGAGTTTGGGTCGCGAGCACGTGTTCGACTTCGCTCGTGCCGATGCCGAGCGCCATCGCCCCGAACGCACCGTGCGTCGAGGTGTGCGAGTCGCCGCACACGACCGTGATGCCGGGCATCGTGAGTCCGAGCTGGGGGCCTACGACGTGCACGATGCCTTGCTCGATGTCGCCGAGCGAGTGCAAGCGGATGCCGAACTCGACGGCGTTCGCACGCAGAGTCTCGATCTGCAGACGACTGATCGGGTCGGCGATCGGGCGGTCGATGAGGAGGGTGGGCGTGTTGTGGTCTTCCGTCGCGATCGTCAGATCGGGGCGTCGCACGGGGCGGCCGGCTTGGCGAAGCCCATCGAATGCTTGCGGGCTCGTGACCTCGTGCACGAGGTGCAGGTCAATGTAGATGAGGTCGGGCGACCCGTCGGTGCCCTTGACGACCAGATGGTCATCCCACACTTTTTCGGCGAGAGTTCGCGGCGTTGTGTTTTTCATGTGACTGGTCCTTGTTCGATCGAGTTGCCTGCCGAGTGGGGTCGCCGCAAGGGCATTGCCGCGACGGGGGAGGCAGTGGAGCTAGGCCTCGTCGCGGCGACGAAGAAGGAGTCGATCGAATCGCATCTTTCGAGGGTATCACCGCGTTTGGGCGGGGCGGATTCCCCGGATTCTTATACCCATCACCGCCATGTTTATGGGATAGTCTAATAAGTCATAATAACCCTTGGAGCGAGTATGAGTTGGCCTTCAGTGTCGGCAGAACCGATGCTGTGGACTCCGAGCCACCTCGATGGATTCGGACCCAGCATCGCATCGTACCTCGGCGGACCGCGTGAGTATGAGGCTTGTATCCCCGCAGAGATCGCGGAGTGTCCCGTCCACCTTGCCGACTCGGTCATGACCGCCTCCGAGGACGCGGGCAGAGAGCTGAGTCGCTTCGACGCGGAACTGGGACACCGCGTCGCGGCATTCGGCCCGGTTCTGCTGCGCAGCGAAGCAGCGGCCTCCTCCCAGATCGAACAACTCACCGCGAGTGCCAGAGCGATCTTCACGGCTGAACTCACGGGGCACGCCGCCCGCAACGCGAACTTGATCGCCGCCAACACCGCAGCGCTGCGCGCCGCAATCGATCTCGCGGACGACATCACCGCTAAAGCGATCACCACAATGCACGAGGTGCTCATGGGTGGCCAAGTGCAGCACACTCCGGGCCAATGGCGGACCGAGGCCGTGTGGATCGGCACCAGCTCACAATCGCCTGTCGGCGCGGACTTCGTCGCCCCGCGATGGGAGCGAGTGCCGCACCTCATCGACGATATCGTCGCTTTCAGTCGGCGGACGGATATCAGCGCGCTCACCTTGACTGCGATCTCACATGCACAATTCGAGACCATCCACCCGTTCACCGACGGCAACGGCCGTACCGGACGTGCGCTGGCGCAAGCGCTGCTGCGGTATCGGGGAGTGACACGCGCAGTTGCAGTCCCCGTCTCAGCCGGTCTGCTCGCGGACGTACCCGGATACCACGCAGCCTTGACCGCTTATCGTGCTGGCGATCTCGAGCCGATCGTCGCCCGGTTCGCTGAGGCGAGTCTGCGTGCTGTCACCAATGCTCGGCACCTCGTATCGGACATCGACGAGATCGCAGTTGGCTGGAGAGACCACGTGAAGGCGCGTGCCGACAGTGGAGTGTGGCGAGTCCTCGAGATTGTTGCTCGTACTCCCGTTGTCGATGCCGGATTGGTCGCCGCCGAACTTGGCGTCCGACCTCAAAATGTGTATTCGCTGCTGCGAGACCTAACTGAGCAAGGGGTTCTCAACGCCAAAACAGAGCATCGCTACGGAACGCTCTGGCGCAGCGACGACATTCTCCACGCCATCGACCGATTCGCCGAACGAGCTGGCCGGCGACACCCCTCCACGGGTTGATGTCTACCAGCGACGGCGACGCCTCCGCGCCTCCATCCGCGTGGGCGCTAAGATTCGGGGGTGGCGCACACAATCGCGTCACGATCTGAGCGCCCACAAGGCCGTTACAAGGGAGTAACCGCATGACCTCAATTGATGCCCTCGCGGGTGTGCCATTCACTCACGAACGCGTGCTCATCACTACGGGACCGCGATCGGGTCTGACGATGACAGTCGCGGTGCACTCGACCAAGCTGGGCCAAGCCCTCGGTGGCGCCCGGTTGTGGCAATACGAGACGTGGGCCGATTCACTCGCAGACGCTCTTCGGCTCTCTGCCGCCATGACTCTCAAGAACGCGACGGCCGGCCTCAATCGTGGCGGCGGCAAGTCGGTCATCTTCCTCCCCATGGGCACCGTGCTGACTGATGCCGAGAAGCGCGACGCCATGCTCGACCTCGGTGACGCAATCGAGAGCCTTGGCGGCGCGTACATGACCGCGGAAGACGTCGGCACGAGCGCCGAACTCATGGCCGTCGTGGCCGAGCGCACGGCACACGTGTGTGGACTCCCGCCCGAGCAAGGTGGTGTCGGTGAGCCAGCGGATGCCACGGCCGTCGGCGTACACGCGAGCATCGTCGCGACGCTCTCCGCACTCTTCGACAGCCCCGACATCGCGGGCCGCCACATCGTCATCTCAGGCCTCGGCCAAGTCGGCGGTCGCCTTGCGCGCTCCCTCGCCGCTGCGGGAGCTCGCTTGAGCGTCGCCGACGTCAACCCCGCCAAGAAGGCGGTCGCTGACAAACTCGGCGCGACGTGGGTCGAGGTCGCGCAAGCTCATCGAATTGAAGCAGATCTCTTCGTGCCGTGCGGTCTCGGAGGAGTGCTCACGCCCGAGGTCATTGCCGAGCTCAACGTGCGCGGAGTCGTGGGCGCAGCCAACAACCAACTCGCGCAGCACGACGGCGCCGCCATACCGTCTGCGACGAGGAAGAGCGGCGGTACGGCAACAAAGCTGTCTTCGTTCACTCGTCGAACGAGCCCCTTATCGCTCGACGCGCTAACCGAAAAAGTCACACTCGCGTAGGGCAAGTCCCACGTGTACTCGTCGCTTGTGCCCATCCGGCCCCGCTCGCTCAGTTGTTGTCAATTCATGAGACAACTTAGCAATGTTCGAGTACATGGACCTACCACCGCTATGGGTAGCTCTACCCCTTGACGATA
>JANOOQ010000015.1:0-1935 GCA_031421515.1 Leifsonia sp. | reverse complement strand
GCCGACTGATGACGCGAAACCAAGCACGTATCACACGATATTGGCTGGTGTGACTCACCGATACACATAGCGCGCTATCCCAAGCTTGCATACGATTCAACATTTGACTCATGCGCATATGATGACCTCGCAATTTGTTATAAGGCAATCTCTCATGATACAAATTTACACGCGGATAATGACAGTTTGATTGATGTTAAATGAAATTTTTGTGACTTATGTTATTGATAAATAACAGTTTATACTGTAAATTTAAAAGATTAATTGATAAAACTATGAATTAGTGAAAGAAAACTAATGCTCTGGATGCCGAGAACTGGTACAAACCAGATTTTTTAATTGTATTGCTTACTCAATTTCTGTGTTTTAACTTTAATGCTAACACCAAGCACGCCAGCAAGAACGTGACGATATTAGCCAAAAGCACGGGCAAACTACCAATTTTAAAACCATAAATAATCCAACCCAAAACGCCAGCAGTAAACAAGCTGTACATAGGCAGTGAAACACCAGATAAATCGCGCGTTTTCCATGAATGATGCGCCTGCGGCACAAATGCGAATGTCGTTAAAAATGCTGAAAAATAGCCAATTATTTCTGTTGTATTCATGTTTTTGTGTCTTTTAAATTAGTATTTTTTAGCTCAAAAAACTTGTTATGGAATGCAATCCAATCCAATCCAATCGAGTGTATCTTAACCCAATCTTGCAGCGGCAAGCCATGCGTGTTTAACAATTCGCAAATTTGTAGCAAATCCCAGTGATGCGCATAAACCATCTAGATTAATTTTGGGTAAGTGTATATACCAAATAGTTATAAAAATATAATTACAAATTATTAATTAGTATAAACAATAGTCTATAAAATGACGGTTTTAGTTTTAAGAACCTTAAATGAAAATACGCTATTTAGATTTAGAAGACAAAAAAATTAATCAGCCGCATGCAGAGTTTGGTTTGCCACCTGTAGAATTTGATGTCACGCATGCATCAGATCACCCGCTGCTAAAAATAGCCAGTTATCTAGTGATTGCGGTACTAACCAGCCTTGTTTTCTATTTTACTTACCAAGTGTTTTTTGGTGATAGCAAGCTAAGCGGCATGCAGATTATTTCCAATACCTTGCAAGACCCAATATTTTGGAGTGCTGTTGCAGTTGGGCTTGTTGCACAGGTGATTGATGGCGCACTTGGTATGGCATATGGCATTACTTCAAGTAGTTTTTTGTTAGCTGTCGGCGCATCGCCCGCCATGGCTAGCGGCGCAACGCATCTGGCCGAAGTATTTACGACAGGTGTATCTGGCGTTGCGCACTTAAAAATGGGCAATGTGAATAAAAAATTATTCTTTAGCTTATTGATTCCTGGCATTATCGGTGCGCTTTTAGGCACTTATATTTTAGGCTATATCGATGGCAAAGTACTTAAACCATATATAAGCGCTTATTTATTGCTGATGGGTTTATACGTACTCAGCAAAGCTTTTCGTCACATTCGGCCAAAACATGAAATTAGTGCCACTAAAATTGCACCGTTAGCATTATTTGGCAGCTTTATGGATACGACTGGCGGCGGCGGATGGGGGCCTATAGTTACCACAACCTTGGTAGGGTCTGGGCACGACCCCAGAACCACCATTGGCTCAGTCAATTTTGCCGAGTTTTTTCTGACAGTAACTGCGGCGGCTGCGCTATTCTCAATTCTAGATCACACTGTGTGGATTATAGTTGCTGGATTGGTGGTTGGTGGTTTATTTGCTGCGCCATTTGCTGCCTACATTACTAAACACGTTAGAACTAAAACTTTGTTAATTTTAGTCGGCAGTTTAATTAGTATGATTAGTTTATTTAATTTGTATCAAGCTTTTTAAAACTTTTAGTTTAGATTAACCAAGTAGTTTAAATTAACTAAGCAAATTAATACCCTATTCGGTCGCT
>JANOOQ010000014.1:0-3994 GCA_031421515.1 Leifsonia sp. | reverse complement strand
TTTGATTTCCCTAGGGACAGCAACCTTCATGGTGCCAGCGTACTCGTCAAGCACGCTCGATTCCGCACGAGAATTAGGCGTTCTCGTACTGATTTCGTGAAATCTTTACAAAAAACGGTCCTTTTCCCCCTTATTGCTGTGCCGGTGGCCCCTCATATGTCAAGATCAAACCTACGCACCGATTGCACGGCACAAAGGAGCTGACTTCCATGACGAAACAACTTCCGCAAGATCCGATGATTCGCGCACTCATTGCAAGCGCACGTCACGCACAGTTGTCACGACGACACGTGCTGCAGGGTGCAGGAATTGGAGCAGGTGCGCTCGCTCTCGCCGCGTGTGCTCCCGCCGGCTCATCGGCGCCAAAGCCCGCGGAAGACATCTCGGCAACCGACAAGACCCTCACGTGGTCGAACTGGCCCGCGTACATCGATGAAGACGAAGAAGGCAACTACCCGACTCTTGTCAGGTTCGAAGAGCAATCCGGCATTTCGGTCGAGTACAAGATCGACATCGACGACAATAACACCTACTACGGCACGATAAAAGATCAACTCGCTCTCGGTCAAGCGACGGGCGCAGACACCTTCTGCCTCACGGAGTGGATGGTCGCTCGACTCATCCGCTTCGGATATGTGCAGGATCTGGATGTCGCAAACATCCCGAACAAGAAGAACCTTGCCCCAGCACTCCTCAACCCTGACTTCGACCCTGGACGCAATAAGTCGCTGCCGTGGCAAAACGGCTTCGCGGGCATCGCGTGGAACACGGAAGAAATCCCGGGTGGCCTCGAGACGATCGAAGACTTGTGGGATCCTGCCCTCAAGGGCAAGGTCACCGTCTTGAGCGAAATGCGCGACACGATGGGCCTCATTCTGCTCAGCCAAGGCGTCGACATCTCGAGCTCCGAGTGGGGCGAAGACGAATTTGGCGCCGCGATCGAGGTGCTCGAAGAGCATGTTGTCTCGGGCCAAATCTTCGGCATCAAGGGCAACGAGTACATGCAGGACTTTGTTTCTGGCGATGCGACCGCAGCGATCGCGTGGTCGGGCGACATCACTGTGCTCAACGCCGAAGCCGGTTTCGAGAAGTGGAAGTTTGCGTTGCCTGCTACCGGAGGAACGCTCTGGGGCGACACGTTCGTCGTGCCTATGGGTTCACCGCGCAAGAAGAACGCAGAGACGCTCATGAACTACTACTACGAGCCAGAGGTTGCGGCCGAGGTTGCGGCGTGGGTCAACTACATCACTCCCGTCGTTGGCGCTCAAGAGGTCGCGGCTGAGCTCTACCCCGAAGTCGCAGAGAACCAGCTGATCTTCCCGAACGAAGAGACGCTGTCAAAGGCCCACATCTTCCGCACGCTCGACACCGCAGACGACCAAGCGTTCAACGGGGAGTTCCAGCGCGTTAAGTTGGGTGCGTAATGGCGTCAGGTGCCTTCGCGGAAGCGGGCGCTGATCTCGAGCTCGTCGGCATCAACAAGCGGTTTCCGGGCTTCACGGCGATCGAGGATCTCGATCTGACAATTCCTGCTGGATCGTTTTTTGCACTTCTCGGTCCATCGGGTTGCGGAAAGACGACAACGCTGCGACTCGTCGCGGGACTCGAGCAACCAACCGCGGGACGGATTCTTATCGGCGGCAAAGACGTCACGGACGTCAAGTCGTACAAACGTCCCGTCAACACGGTGTTCCAGAGCTATGCACTCTTTCCGCATATGACAGTGCTCGAAAACGTCGCATTTGGTCTACGCCGTCGGCGAATTTCCGACCCGGTTGCGAAGGCCCACGAAGCATTGCGGCTTGTCGAGCTCGACCACTTGGGCGCTAGGAAGCCTCAACAGCTCTCGGGCGGACAACAACAACGTGTCGCTCTCGCGCGAGCGATCGTCAACCGACCGGCGCTGTTGTTGCTCGACGAGCCGCTCGGCGCGCTCGACCTCAAGCTTCGTCGACAGATGCAGCTCGAGCTAAAGGCAATCCAGAACGAAGTAGGCCTAACGTTCCTCCACGTGACACACGATCAAGAAGAGGCCATGACAATGGCTGACACGGTCGCAGTCATGAACAAGGGTGCTATCGAACAAATGGGCGCGCCACAAGAACTCTACGAATTGCCGCGAACCGCGTTCGTCGCAAATTTCCTAGGGCAAACGAACCTGTTCTCTGGACCGGTCACATCGACTGCGGGTAACTCGATCGTCGTCGACATCACGGGAGTCAAGCTCGAAGTTCCCAAGAGTCGGTCGCAACGCCACTCGGGTGATGTGACGATCGGTGTTCGCCCCGAGAAACTCATGCTCCACACGAGCGCGCCGAAGCAGACGCCCGGCACGAACGTTCTGGGCCCCGGCCGCGTCACCGATGTCTCGTTCAGCGGTGTGAGCACGCAATACCAAATTGCCGTGCCAGGGCTCGGACTCATCACCGTATTCGCTCAAAACATGGTCTTCGGACCCGTCGTCAACCTCGGCGCCGAAGCATGGGTGTCGTGGACGGTTGACCACGGATTCGGTTTGCTCGACGAACCCGATCATTCGCCCAAGTTCGCAGCTGACACTGACACCGCAACGATCGCGGCGCAAACTCGGCACGAACTTCTCGCGGAGATCGAGGAGGGCTAGCGGTGGCTTTCGCTGCGTTCGGTTCGAGCGCGAACCCCGTCGAACAAGCGCCTCGACGCAAGAGCTGGATTGCGATCATCCTCTTGCTCCCGGGGCTCGCGTACCTCGCGCTGTTCTTTCTCACGCCACTCGTGTCGCTCGTTCTCACCTCGCTTCAAGAGCCCGTCGAGTTCGGCGACGTCGGCCAATATCAACAAGCGTTCAAGATCGAGAACTACGCGATCGTGATCGAGCAATACTGGCCGCACTTCTTAAGATCGTTCGGCTATGCGCTCGCGGCGACATTCTTCGCTCTCGCGATCAGCTACCCGCTCGCGTACTTCATCGGGGTCAAGGCTCGCCGCTGGCCGCTCCTGCAGGCACTCATGCTTACGCTCGTGATTGCACCCTTCTTCATCTCCTTCCTGCTGCGCACTCTCGCATGGAAGCAATTGATGTCGGATGACACGCCTCTCGTGATGGCGTTGAAGTCGCTCTCGATCATTCCGCAAGACGGCCACCTCACTGGTACGGCGTTCTCGGTAATCTTTGGCCTTACGTACAACTTCATCCCCTTCATGACGCTGCCGTTGTACACGACCCTGGAGCGGCTAGACACTCGCTATCTCGAGGCCGGATCGGATCTCTACGCGAGCCCCGCGACGACCTTCTGGAAGGTGACGATTCCCTTGTCGATGCCGGGAATCGTGTCGGGGACGCTATTGACGTTCATCCCGGCCTCTGGCGACTACATCAACGCAAGCGCGAGTTTTCTTGGGTCGGCGCAAACTCAAATGGTGGGAAACGTCATTGAGGCCAACTTCTTGGGGCTGCTTAACTACCCGGCCGCATCCGCTTTGTCGGTAATTCTCATGGGCTTGATCCTCGTGATTGTTGGGCTTTACGTGAAACGGGCCGGAACGGAGGACCTCCTGTGAAGCTATCACTGGGCCGTTGGTTGCTGCCCTTGTACAGTGCGCTCGCACTCGTGTTCTTGCTCACGCCGATTGTTTACACGTTCGTGTTCTCGTTCAACGACTCTGTTAAGTCAAACCTCGTGTGGGTAGGCTTCACTTTCGACAACTGGACCAACGTGTGTAACGCGCAGGGCGTGTGCGGATCGTTCGTCACGAGCATCGTTGTGGGAATCTCGGCGACCGTCATCGCGACGGTGCTCGGCACGCTCATGGCCATCGCGCTCGCTCGATACAAGTTCCGGGCACGCTCGTCGATAAGCCTCTTGCTCTTTCTCCCGATGGCTACTCCCGAGATCGTGCTCGGTGCTGGGCTCGCCGCTCAGTTTTTGAACGCGGGCGTGCCCAAGGGTCTCGGCACGATCATCATCGCCCACGCGCTATTTTGTGTGAGCTTCGTGGTCGTGACGGTCAAGGC
>JANOOQ010000013.1:0-1587 GCA_031421515.1 Leifsonia sp. | reverse complement strand
TCCGGGGTCGGCTTCCAGTCGGCCGCCGCCTCCTCGGCTTTCGCCTCGGAAGTGGTTTCCACTCGTACTACCTTTTTGCCGCTCTTTGCCACGATGTTCCTCCGCCGGGTCGATTTCTACGCAAAGCTTAGCGAGCGTGGGAGGTTTTGCCATGCGGTATCAAAGTGGTACCATGAGTGAATGGCGATGACACTGAGACTTTCCGACGAACAAGATGAGACGCTCACTCTGCTCGCCGAGGCACTGGGCGTAAGCAAGCAAGAGGCGACGGTTCGAGCGATTACGGATGCCGCCGCTCGCCACGTGCGGTCGGAGAAGGTAGCGAGCCTGTCCCTCGCCGGCACCGAGCGTTATGCCGAGCTGCTCCACCGACTCGCCCAGTGACGGTCGAATACTTGAGCCTTGAGGATCTTCTCGCGCTCGCGTCCGATTTGGGAGTTCCGGCGGTCCGCGATCTCGGCTTGCTAGATTCGGCAGCGCAAAGGCCGCAGACGACGCTTTATGGAACGGATGCATACTCGACGATTCACGAGAAGGCCGCAGTGCTTCTCGAGTCGCTCACTCGCAATCACGCGCTCATCGACGGAAACAAAAGGTTGGGATGGCTCGCGACATACGTCTTCTACGGAATCAATGGGCTGACACTCGAAGCCCCAGACGACGATGCGTACGACCTAGTCATCGGGGTAGCGACGGGAGCGATTGATCACCACACCTCATCTAATACACTCGCCCGCTGGGTTCACTAAAATCGCCGCATGAACTTACTAGAACTCAACTGGCTCGCCATCCTCGTCGCGTTTGTCGCGTTCTTCGCGGTGGGTGCACTGTGGTTCGGACCCAAGACCTTCTACCCCATGTGGGTCAATGCAATGGGCTCTGATCCACAGAAGTCGCCCAACGCCCACGGCCCGCTCCTCGTGTTCGGACTCACGGCGGTCGGCGCCCTCGTGCAAGTCATCGCAACCGCGCTCGTTATCGGTGCTGTGTCTGACGCGTACGGGCCAGTCGGCGCCCTTGGCGGCGCAGGCGTTGGCCTATTGCTCGGTGTCGGAATCGCGGCCGCGAGCACGATTTCGCACCGACTCTTCGGCGGGCTGGGCCTCCGCGTGTGGCTCATCGAGGCTGGGGGCGACATCGTGGCGCTCGCAATCGCGGGCGTCATCTTGGGCCTCTTCGGGTAATGAACCCGACGCATGCGCGAAGCGAAGCGGCTACCCGGGGCCGTGACCCAGTCGATGGAGCGCCCGACTTTAGCTCTGGTTGACGTCGTTGCTCGAGCGTGAAACTACTTCACTTTCGACGCGAATGGTGGTAAAATTCAACGCGAATGGTGGTAAAAGCCGTTTTCCGATACGTGGGGCTGGGCGTAGCTGATCCTCTGAAGCTAAGGATTACGCCATGAATTCATCGCTGAAATCTCGTTCTGCTCGCCGCAGCATTCTCGGTGGGGTCTTTGTCGCAGCACTGGTGCTCGGCGGCGTTGCGCCGCCCGCCTTGGCCGACACCGTTGTTGTGGCCACTCCCGGCGGGGCGGATATAACCGTTTCGGCGGCGCTCGGCTCGGTCACAATGTCGGCGACGTTT
>JANOOQ010000012.1:0-9527 GCA_031421515.1 Leifsonia sp. | reverse complement strand
GACCTCCCCGGCCGAGAGCGTGCACGCCATCGACCCTGAGGCGCTCACCGACCCCGCAATCTCCTTCTTTACGGCTCGCGACCGAGGTGTACTCCTCGGGTGCGGGGCGCTGTTCGATCACGGGGACGGCTCGGGCGAGGTCAAGTCGATGCGCACGGTGATTGCCGCGCGCGGGCGTGGCATCGCGGCGACGCTTCTCGACCATCTAGTCGAGGAGGCGCGGCAGCACGGGTGGCACGTGCTCAGGCTCGAGACGGGCACCGAGGACTACTTCGCGGCAGCCCGACGGCTGTACGAGCGCCACGGGTTCACTGAGCGCGGACCGTTCGCCGACTACCGGATCGACCCGCACAGCACGTACTACGAGCTTCAGCTGAGCTGAGCGCTCAACCGCGCGCTTCTGCGATCGCCGCCTCGGCCAGTGCCGAGTACACCCAGCCGAGGTCATGACCGGCGGCTTCGAGGGCCTGCGGCAGGATCGACGTCTCGGTGAGCCCGGGCAGCACGTTGGCCTCGAGGAACCAGGGCGTGCCGACCCCATCCACGATGAGGTCGACGCGTGACAGGTGGCGCAGGCCGAGGGCGCTGTGTGCCGCGAGGGCGGCCTCGGCGGCACGAGACGCGACATCCGGTGCGATGCGTGCGGGCACGTAGAAGCGCGTTTCGCCGGCGTTGTAGCGCGCCTCGAAGCTGTAGACCCCGCTGAGGGGTTCGATCTCCACGGCCGGCAGCGCCACCGGACCATCGCCGCTGTCGATGATCCCGATCGCGATCTCAGTGCCCATGATGCGCTGCTCGATCAGCGCGACATCCCAGTAGGTGTAGGCGTCCACCATCGCGCGCGGCAACAGTGACCTGTCCTCGACGATCGTCACGCCTTGAGCCGATCCCCCTTGGGCGGGCTTGACGACGAGGGGACCAGAGAACTCGTCGGCGATCTCCTCGAGGATGCTGTTGGCCCCGAGCTCCCGGAACGCGTCCCGCGGGAGGGTGATGGATGCCGGCGTGCTGACGCCGGCGCGCGAGACGATCGTCTTGGCGGTGGGCTTGTCCCACGCCAAGCGCGACGCCTCGGCGCGCGATCCGACGTAGGGGATACCGATGAAGTCGAGGAGGCCGCGCAGGGCACCATCCTCTCCGCTCGCGCCGTGGAGCGCGGGCCACACCACGTCGGGCCGCGAGGATCGGAGATAACCCAGGAGGGAGGCATCCGGGTCGCGGAGCTCGACGGTGATGCCGTGTTCGGCGAGGCTGTCTGCGACACGGCGACCTGAGCGTAGGGACACGTCGCGTTCGTGCGAGATGCCCCCGGCGAGCACGAGCACGCGCGGGGAGGGGGTTGCCGTCATGAGTCCTTCAGCCGAGGTTGGCGGGCGGGTTGATCATCGTCGCATCCGGTCGAAGGGTGGCGAGCGGTCCTGTCTGCGAGAATGTGTTGAGCAGCTCGAGCTCTCCGTTGATCACCGTCGAGAGCCGGCGGATTCCTTCACGGATGAAGTCAGGCGTCGGGTAGCAGAAGGCGAGACGCATCTTGTTGCGGCCGTTGCCGTCGGCGTAGAAGGCCGTGCCGGGCGTATACGCGACGAGTTCCTTGACGGCCCGGGGAAGCATCGACTTGGAGTCGAGGTAGTCGGGAAGGGTGACCCAGACGTAGAAGCCGCCCGTGGGGTGTGTCCAGCTGAGGTCTGGCAGGTAGTCATTGAGGGCCGCGAGCATGGCATCGCGGCGCTCACGGTAGACCCCGCGGAAGGTGTTGATCTGGCCCTTCCAGTCGGCGGTGGCGAGGTACTCGGCGATGACGTGCTGGGTGAACGAACTCGGCGAGAGCACCGCGGCCTCGTTGGCCAAGATGAGTTTCTCTCTGATCGCGTGAGGGGCGAGCACCCAGCCCACCCGAAAGCCGGGGGCGAGCGTCTTGGAGAAGGTGCCGAGGTAGATCACGCCCTCCTCCTCGACCGAGCGCATCGCGTGCGGCGGCGGGCCATCGAAGTACAACAGGCCGTATGGGTTGTCCTCGAGCACGAGGATCCCCTCCGAGCGGCAGATCTCGAGGATCTCCAAGCGGCGCTCCCACGTGAGCGTCACGCCCGCCGGGTTGCTGAAGGTCGGCACGGTGTAGAGGAACTTGATGCGCTTGCCATCGGCCTTGATACGCGCGATGTGCTCGCGTAGGGCCTGCGGGATGAGCCCGAATTCGTCCATCGTGACGTGTTGGATGTCGGCCTGGAACGACTTGAACACCACCATCGCCGTGACATAGCTCGGTCCCTCGGCGATGACGACGTCACCCGGGTTAATAAAGAGCTTGGTCACGAGCTCGAGCGCGTGCTGTGAGCCGGTCGTCACGACGATGTCGTCGACGCCGCCACGGATGCCCTCGAGCGCCATGACCTCGAGGATGTGTTCGCGCAGGGCCGGCATCCCCTGGCCGGAGCCGTACTGGAGGGCGACCGGGCCGCTGTCACGCATGACACGCTCTATGGCCCCCGTGACGAGGTCTTGTGGGAGGGCCGAGACGAAGGGCATCCCCCCGGCGAGCGAGACGACCTCGGGGCGCGACGCGACAGCGAACAGCGCGCGCACCTCGGAGGCGGCGAGGCCAGCCGTGCGATCGGCATAGTGGCCGTACCACTGGTCGAGGTTGGTCCCCCCTGCGGGGGTGTGTGCTGCCGTCATGCGCTGTCCCATTCAGTCGCGAAGCTACAAGAATATGGCCAGAACGCTCCGAAGGCCCGCCGCCGTTGCGGGTTGAGTCCAGAGGGCAGCATTGGCGCGGTCACCGGACGCGGCGCAGGCGCGGGAGGAAGCGCCCAGTGCGACCCGCGTACGCCGGGTAGTCGGGATGCTCGGCGGTGAGCATCCTCTCCTCCCATCGGGCCTTCACCGAGAGCAGTACGGTGAGCGCGGCCCAGACCACGAGATGCCACGGGGAGGCGCCGACGGCGACGAGGCCGAGGCCCGCGGCAAGAAAGCCCGTGTAGATGGGATGCCGGATCACCCCGTAGAGCCCGGAAGTCACTAGTCCGGTTCCCGACTTCGGAACGGGGCTAGCCGTGAGGGCCGGCCCGAGCCCGCGCGCCCCCAGAATCGCGAGCACGAGGCCGCCGAGGATGACGACCCCCGCGAGTACGCCAGCGACAACCCCGATAGGCCAGAGCGTGCCGCGAGGGATGATGGCCAGGGCCGCGAGCAGCGCGAACTGCGCCGCGACGAGCGACCAGGCGACGGAGCGGTTCATGCCCGGAGCCTAGTCCCACACAGCACGAAGCCCCCGGAACATCACGCCCCCGGGGCTTCGTGAGGGCTGGCTACGCCAAGAACTCCGCGAGGTCGGCCTCGATGGCCGGCTTCGGCTTGGCGCCGATGACGGTCTTCACGACTTCGCCGCCACGAAACACCTTCATCGCGGGGATCGAGGTGATCTGGTACTTCATCGACATCAGGGGGTTGTCGTCGACGTTGAGCTTGACGATCTTGATTTTGTCGGCGTGCTCGGCGGCGATTTGGTCCAGGATCGGCGAGACCGCGCGACACGGGCCACACCACTCGGCCCAGAAGTCAACCATGATGGTGTCCGGCGAATTGAGAACTACGTCGGCAAAGGTGGCGTCGGTGACGTCGATGGCTGTTGACATTGTTGTTGGTTCCTTTTTGTTGGGAGCTAGACGCTTGCGCCGACCGAGTCGGCCTGGACGGCCGCGTCGACTATGGACTTGGGAAGTGAAGCGAGGTAATGCTCGGTGTCGAGCGCCGCGACCGTGCCGGAGCCCGCTGCGGTGACGGCTTGGCGATACGTCGGGTCGATGACGTCGCCAGCAGCGAACACGCCCTTGATATTCGTGCGCGAGGAGCGGCCGTCGACGGCGATCGTGCCGTCCGGGTTGAGATCGAGTTGACCGTGAACGAGGTGCGTGCGGGGGTCGGCCCCGATTGCCACGAACAGTCCGCTGACGTCGAGGGTCGACTCTGAGGCATCCACTGTGTCAACAAGGCCGACGCCCGTGACGAGCGCATCGCCGTAGATATGGGCGACCGTCTTATTGAAGAGGAACTCGATCTTGGGGTCGGCGAACGCGCGGTCTTGCATCGCTTTGGATGCCCGCAAGCTGTCTTTGCGGTGAATGACGTAGACCTTGTCTGCGAACTTCGTGAGGAAGGTCGCTTCTTCCATCGCGGAGTCCCCTCCACCTACCACGGCGATCGTCTTCTGGCGGAAGAAGAATCCGTCACACGTCGCGCACCACGAGACGCCATGCCCGCTCAAGCGGTCTTCGTCTTCGAGGCCGAGCTTGCGGTAAGCAGAGCCCGTCGCGAAGACGACCGTGAGAGCCTCGTGAACGTCGCCATTGCCGAGCGTCACGCGCTTGACGTCTCCTTCGAGCTCAAGCTTCACGACGTCGTCGAGAATGATCTCGGTACCGAAGCGCTCGGCTTGCGCTTGCATCGCGAGCATGAGGTCTGGTCCTTGAACACCCTCGGCAAACCCGGGGAAGTTGTCGACCTCGGTCGTCTTCATGAGCTCGCCGCCCGCTTCGACCGAACTTGCGATGACAAGGGGTGCGAGGTTAGCGCGCGCGGCATAGATCGCCGCGGTGTAGCCCGCGGGACCTGAACCGATAATGATTACTTGGCGCACTTGGGCGTCTCCCTCGAGGTCGTCACGTAGCGGTACAACACATCTTATGTCGAGGGTATTCCACGCTTAGCGGCGCGACCGCAGCCGGGCGACGACGGGGTCAACGAGCGCGAAGAGGGCCTCGTTTTTGGATAGCGCCAGGATCCCCGCGTAGACCGCGGCCATAAGGGCCCCGACGACGACGAGCGTCACGACCCCGCCTACACGGGAGTCGATCGAGAATTCGCCGAGTACCCACACGATCACAGCCCCCACTGCGCCCGCGACGACTGCGGCTCCAGCGAACCACGCGACGTGTCGAGCGAGACCCGGGGGCCACGATCCCGGAAGCCGGCGTCGCACAAGAATCGCCGTGAGCACGGTTTGCGCTGTTCCCGTGATTGTCATGACGCTCGCGATTCCGATGCCGATCCACTCGGACGGGAGGGTCGCGACCCACAACACGCCAACGACGAAGAGGGCAGATTGGAAGACTTGAATGAAGAACGGCGTGCGCGTGTCATCCAACGCATAGAACACTCGCTGAAGCACAAACAGAATCGTGAACGGAATGAGCCCAATCAGATACGCGATGACGACATTTCCAAGCGCGCGCACTTCATCGACGCCACCGCCGAAGATTGCGCTGAACGGGTAGGCCAGCACGATGAGTCCCGCGGTCGAGAAAATCATGATGAGCAGGATGCTGCGCAACGACGACACAACGTCACCCCGAACCTCAGCGAGCTTGCCGTCACGAGCGTGGGAGCTCATTCGGGTGAAGTATGCGGTAACGATCGAGACCGTGACGATCGAGTGCGGCAGCATGAAGATCAGCCACGCGTACTTGAGCGCGCCGAGGGACGCGTCGCCCGACGCCGTCGTCGCGACTCTCGTCTCGACGATCGCAGCGATTTGCGTGATGAGGATCATGCCGAAAACCCACGCGGCGGCTTGCCCCGTGCGAGCGAGGCCCACTCCGCGCCAGCGGAAGTCTGGACGGAAACGCAGACCGGCTCGACGCCAAAAGAGGGTCAGCACGAGCGCTTGCACGGCGATTCCGAGTGTCGCGGTCGCGCCCAAGAGGGCGATCATAGGCGTGGTCCAGGTCGACGCATCTCGGTGGGCGGGGTCGCCGCCGAAGATCACGATGAAGGTCGTGATTCCGACGATGCCGATGACGTTGTTGAGGGCAGGGGCCCACGTGAACGGTCCGAACACTCGCCGCGCATTGAGCACTTGTCCGAGAAGGCTGTAGAGACCGTAGAAGAGCACTTGCGGCAAGCACCAATAGGCGAAGGCCGTCGCGAGTGCGAGTTCGTCGGCCGAGAATCCGCGATCCCCCGTTTGAGCGTAGAGAGCGACGAGCCACGGCGCACAGAGAGTCGCGGCGGCCGCAACGACCACGAGCACAACAGTGCCGAGCGTGACGAGTTTGTTGATGAATTGAGCGCCACCATCGGCATGGATGCCCGCCCGAACAATCTGCGGAACGAGCACAGCACTGAGCAGTCCACCCGCAATGAGGGCGTAAATGCTGTTGGGTATTTGCGTCGCTAGCGTGAAGCCGTCGGCGGCGGCACCGATGTAGCCGATCGCTGCAGCAAGCACGATCGCGTTGACGAACCCGAGAATGCGAGAGACGATCGTGCCCGAAGCGAGCACGGCGCTCGCTCGCCCGAGCGCGGACGCCCCGTCTACCGAATCACTCTGTCGGTCAGTCATCGCTCGGCCCACTCGGGGGCGGCACCTTCGAACGCCCCTTGAGGATGCGGCGCACGATTCCGACGGCGAAGACGGCGAAAACGAGGGCAGCGACGATCAGCACGATTGGCGTCTCCCAACCGGCCTGCACATTAATGAGTGCGCTGGTCGGTTGCCCGATCGCAACGCCGGTCGCGCTCGACAGCGAAATGACGACCTCAACCGTTCCGTTCGAGATTGCCGTGACGGGAACTTGCCCCTTGCCTTGCGAGTTTGGTTCGATGACGAGCTTCACGCTCGAGTCGCCAACTGCGAGCAGGGCGGTTTGTGGCTGCACCGAGATGTAAACGGTGACGGTGTGATCAAGATCGTTGCGAACCGAAATCGGCAGCGACGCGCTGTCTGCGAGAAAGTTGAAACTCGACGACTCGACGATCTGAACCGCGCGCAAGATGTCTTTTGATCGCGCGAGAAATACGCTTGACGACGTCGCCCATTGCGCGGGCCGCTCCGCCCACGAAACCGAGGTCAACGCGATGAGCGAGAGCTGGCGCTGCGCCGTAAGGTCTTCGGGATTTTCGAGGATCGAGGCGAAGCTCGTCTCGCTTGAGGTGGCGGCGAGCAGTCGCGTCATCGTCGCGACGCGCGCGGCGCTGGGGGGGAGGTCGACGAGCGTCGCGGCCGAGGGCCCGTCATCAACAAGATCTGCGAGCCGCACAAGGGTGATGCCCGCGGTCGACTTGAGTGCGTCGATCGTGTCTCCCAGACGATTGCTGTCTTCGACAGTGGCCGCATCGAGCGTTGCGAGGAGCGTCGGAGAGTTCGCTTGCCGAAGCGCGGCAGTCTCAATCGAGTCTGCCAAGGCAGCGGATGCTACTTGCCACGACGAGATCGTCGGCGCGGCAACCGCGCCCCGCAGCGCGAGTGATACGGCGGTGTCAGACACCATGGCCGTCGTGCCCGCGACGTCGACAGTTGCCCCGGCCGAAGCATCCCGCACCACGTTGTCGGACGCCAGCAGCACAGTGTCAAAGGCCGCCGACAGCGCGCTCATGTCGCCCGAAACGACGAGATTCTCGGCGGGCCACCCGACGCGTGAAAGCGAGTACGACCATTCGATGAGCTGCTCGTTGGTCGGAAGAGTCGGCGCCGCGCCCTCGTCTGCTGGCTCGGCGGGCGTTGGCGTTGGAGAGGGAGTCTGCTCTGTCGGTACCGCAAAGAGCGAGGGGTCAATCGCAAAGTCAAATGAGATTGGGTGAATCACACGCGGGCTGCCCGCTTGCGTCGCGAGCGTCATGTCGGAATTGGCGTACGGAAGTGCGAAGGTCTCGTTGCTCGCACGTGCCAGCCGGTCGAGCCACGCGAGGGCCGAGGGCGGCGCGGACGAACCCAAAACGCGAATCGACACGAGAATCATGGGATCGATTGCGATCGCGACGGGTTGGCCGAACACCTCGTCTAGCTGCCGCGAGAGAAGACCGCTCGGCGCGGTGTATTGCTCGAGTTCGGCGGCAGTCACGAGACCCGTCGTACCCGCGGGCACAACGAGCGGAACAACGATCGCGACGCGAACGGGCGTTTGCGCCAGAGCGCTAGTGGACGGGGCGCCTACAACGAGCACAGCCAGTCCGAGCGTGAGTGTAAGTGCACCGCGCACGAGTCTCATCGACATGGACTGACCCACGCGAAACGGCTCGGCCAGCATGGAGACGAGTCTATTCTGGGGATCATGGAGAGCGTCGCCACGGCAATTCAACGGCTCGGCGAGCTTGCCGACTCGTCCCCCGTCGCGCGCTTGGCCGAAGCCTTTGCGGCTGCAGGGTACGAGCTCGCGCTTGTCGGAGGGCCCGTGCGTGACGCGTTTCTCGGCCGGAGCATCAACGACCTCGACTTCGCAACGAATGCCACCCCCGACGAGATCCTTGCTCTCGTGACACCCATTTCAGACGCCCAATGGGATGTCGGTCGCGAATTCGGAACCATCGCGGCCCGAATGGGTCGGCAGACCGTTGAGATCACGACGTATCGCGCCGATGCGTACGACGGCGCGACGCGCAAGCCCCTCGTCGCGTTCGGGGACTCACTCGAGTCCGACCTAGTTCGCCGCGACTTCACCGTCAACGCGATGGCCCTTCAGCTTCCGCAGCGCGTGCTCGTCGACCCGTGGGGTGGTGTCGAGCACTTGCTAGCGCGCGAAATCACGACGCCAGGGCCGCCCGAGGTGTCGTTCTGTGACGACCCTTTGCGCATGCTGCGTGCGGCCCGATTCGCGTCCCAATTAGGATTTACCGTCGCCGAGCCGACCGTCCGGGCGATGAGCGACTTGAGCGCGAAACTCGCAATCGTGAGCATCGAGCGGATCGCGGCCGAGCTCGCGAAACTGCTGCTCACGGATGACCCGGCGCCGGGCATCCGGCTGCTCGTCGACACGGGCATCGCTGCGCTCGTTCTACCCGAAGTACCCGCTCTCAAGCTCGAGATTGACGAACACGCTCACCACAAAGACGTCTACGAACACAGCCTCACGGTGCTCGCTCAAGCGATCGAGCTCGAGAAGTCCCGCGGCCACGAGCCCGACCTCGTGCTTCGCCTTGCCTCGCTCTTGCACGACATCGGCAAGCCCGCGACTCGAAAGATAGAGACGGGCGGAGTCGTGACCTTCCACCACCATGACGTCGTCGGGTCGAAGCTCGCGGCAAAACGGCTCAAAGCGCTCCGCTTCGATAACGACACGATTGCGTCGGTCGCGCGACTCATCGAGTTGCACTTGAGGTTCTTCGGCTACACCGAGGGAGCGTGGACCGATTCGGCGGTGCGTCGATATGTGCGGGATGCGGGCGACCAACTAGAGCGCCTGCACATTCTCACTCGTGCCGATGTGACGACGCGAAACACTCGCAAGGCCGACCGATTGTCGTTTGCGTACGACGACCTAGAGGAACGCATCGCGGCGATCGCCCAGGCCGAGGGAGTGGCGGCGGTTCGCCCCGACCTCGACGGCGAGCAGATCATGGCGATCCTCGGACTCACGCCCGGCAAAGAAGTGGGCGAGGCGTATCGGTTCTTGCTCGAGTTGCGACTCGACGAGGGCCCGTTGGGTGCCGAGGAGGCTGAGCGTCGCCTTGTGGAATGGCACGCTGGCCACTAGCGGCGCCGACCCACCACTTTTGGCGACCGCTTAAGCCGCCCAAACCCCCCCAAAGGGGGG
>JANOOQ010000011.1:0-3370 GCA_031421515.1 Leifsonia sp. | reverse complement strand
TCGCTCACTTCGCCCCAGTCGGCGCCTAACTGCCAGGTTCCGAGACCGATGACGGATAAGGGGCGGCCGATGCGTGGCGCGGTGCGAGTGATCATGATCCCACGCTAACCGATGACGCTGATGAGTTCTTTCGCGAGGCGCTTGCGGATGAGGTGATCGTTAACCTCGACGCGGTGCATCGTCACGTGTTGCATTTGCTCGACGATGCGCAACGTGCCCGGCGCGATGAATTGATCGAGCGCGCCGTAAACGACGTCGATCGGCGCCGTGACCGCGGCGATGTCGGCGATGGTGGTTTGCGACTCGATGCAATTCTTGAGCGACAGGATGAACGGCGCCCAGTTGTTCTCGGAAATATCGAAAATCGTCGAGATCTGCAAGAGCTTGCCGATTCGCGCGGCATTGGCGATCGTGAAGTCCTTGTTGGAGCGAAGAAACTCGTACGCCTTCATGTAAAGCCCGACTTGCCGGCGAAGGGTCGGGTCACCAATCTCGGCACTCGCAACGTAAACGGGCGGGCTCACGAGCACAAGACGGCTCACGCGAGAGGGGTACTGCGCCGCGTATCGTGTGGCCAGAAGCGCTCCGAGCGAGTGCCCCACGAGGATGAACGGTTCACGCAGCTTGAGGCTCGCGATCGTGGCGCGAAGCGAAGCGACGTGCTCCTCGATCGTGTACTGGGCACCGACCGGCGCAGGCGACGATCCAAACCCGAGCAGGTCAATGGAGATGCAGCGGTGGGACTCCGAAAGCGGCGGGATCACCTTGTCGTACGTCGTAGCGGATGCCGCGATGCCGTGCAACAGGATCACGACGGGCCCCTCGCCCGTGTCAGCTGCGATGTTGAGCTTCGGCGTGGCATCCCGGAACAGCGCCGCGAATTCGCTCCAGAAGCTCATGTGCCCAGTATGTCGTGCGAGCGTGAACTAACGACGCGGCGGGAGCACCCTCAAGCACTCCCGCCGCGCGAAACGATTGCTACTCTGCTGGGTGCGCGGCGGGATCTGCTGCAGGAGCGTCGTCCTCGTCGCCGTCGAGCGCGTCCTTGACGAAGGCACTGACGTCGTCGGCCTTATCCTTCGCGAACTCTCCAACGTCTTCTGCTTTGTCCTTCATGAACTCGCCCGCGTCACCGGCCATATCCTTGGCCTTCTCGAAGCCTTCGGCAATGTTCTCTTTGGCGTCATCAATGAAACTCATGGTCAACCCTTCCTTCTCGCTCTCGGCAAGCGCCGACGATATCGACAATAGTGCCACGCAAAGTGACGGTCGAATCGTGAGAAACGTTGGGTAGCGGTCGGGGCCAACTGCTGGTTAGCGTGAAGCTATGAGGCGAACACACGTAATTTCAGCAGCACTACTTCTCTCCGCGCTTGCCCTCACGGGCTGCGCGGCAGGCAGCTCCGACTCTGCGAGCGAGCCCCAAACCGGCGGAGGCGGTGCTCCCGCATTCGACTCGGGCGTCGTTACAGACGAAGCCTTGACGAGTGGCGTCGACCGTCAAGTAATCACGACGGGCTGGGTCACGATCGTTGTCGAGGATCCGCGGGACGCCGCATCCGACGCAATTCGCATCACGGAAGCCGCGGGCGGCCGAGTCGATGGCCGGAGCGAATACGCTCCCGTCGAGGGCGACAAGGGCAGCGCGACTCTCACGCTGCGACTCCCCTCTGACGATCTCACCGAGACGCTCGACAAACTCGGCGAACTCGGTGACGTGCGCGAGATCTCGCTCAACTCGTCAGACGTGACGATGGTGACTCAGGATCTGGATGCCCGCATCACAGCTCTCTCGGCATCCGTCGATCGACTGCTCGTGTTGCTTGCAAGCGCGACCGACACCGACACGCTCATCACACTCGAGACCGCAATCTCGGACCGCCAAGCTCAGCTCGAGAGCTTGGAGAGCGAGCGACGCTACTACGCCGACCAGGTCTCGCTTTCGACGATTTCGCTCAATCTCGTGACCGTTGCTGACGTGCCGGTCGAGACACCCGACACGTTCTTGTCGGGACTCGAAGCCGGGTGGAATGCGTTCATCGGCTTCTTCGCTGGGCTGTTCGTAGCCCTCGGAGTGCTCTTGCCGTGGCTCGTCTTCGCGGGCATCATTACGGCGATCGTGATCTGGATCATCAAGCGCAAGCAAGCCAAGGCTGAGCTTCCTGCGCCGGTAGTCGAGCAAGTACCCGCCAAGAAGAAGTAGGGCGGTGCAGTAGCACGTAGGGCGTATCGAGACCGGCGGTTTCGATACGCCTTCGGCTACTCAATACGCCTTCGGCTACTCAACCAGCCGCCAGGATGTCCTTCACCATCGGGATGACCTTCGATCCGTACAACTCGATCGACCGCATCGACAGTTCATGCGGCAAGGTTCCCGCCGAGTACTTGAGGTCGAAGCGATCGATCCCGAGCGTCGTGATCGTCGAGGCAATCTTGCGCGCGACCGTCTCGGGTGACCCAACGTAGAGCGATCCGTGCGCGATCTCGTTTGCGTATTCGCCCGCGTTCGATGGCGGCCACCCTCGCTCCGCACCAATTCGATCGCGCATGACGCGATGGTGTGGCCAGTGCTCTTGGGCTGCTTGCTCGTCGGTGTCGGCGATGTAACCGGGTGAGTGCACCGCGATCGGCAGGTCGGGCTTCTCGAGTTCGGCGAGCGCGCGGTGGAACAGGTCGGAGTACGGCGCGAATCGCGCAGGGTCGCCCCCGATGATCGCGAGCACGAGGGGCATTCCGTAGCGCGCGGCCCTCACGACAGACTCGGGGCTGCCCCCGACGCCGATCCACGTCTTGAGGTGGCCGCCTTCCGTCGGCGGATACACCTTTTGGTTCTTGAGCGCGGGCCGCAGTTGACCGCTCCACGTGACGGGTTGTTCCTTGAGCAGTTCCGAAAAGAGATCGAGCTTCTCCTCGAACAGCTGCTCGTACTTCGAGAGCTCGAACCCGAAGAGTGGAAACGACTCCGTGAAGGATCCGCGGCCGAGCATGACCTCGGCGCGGCCGTTCGAGAGCGCGTCGACGGTCGCAAAGCGCTGAAACACACGGATCGGGTCATCCGAGCTCAAAACCGTAACGGCCGAACCCAAGTGGATGCGCTTCGTGACGGTCGCGAGACCTGCGAGCACGACCTCGGGGGCAGACACGGCGAAGTCTGCACGGTGGTGCTCTCCCACTCCGAAGTAGTCGATGCCCAATTCGTCGGCGAGCACGCCCTCGGCCACGAGGTTGCGGATCACTTGCGCGTGGCTCAGCGGTGCGTCGTCCGCTCCGAACGTGACATCGCCAAAAGTGTCGAGTCCGAACTCGATCGTGTCAGTCATGCTTCCTCTTTCCATGCGAACGTATCGACTTGGTCAACTTGCGCGCTCCG
>JANOOQ010000010.1:0-1797 GCA_031421515.1 Leifsonia sp. | reverse complement strand
GACCCTCGAAGAACTTGTCCCGTCGACAATCGGGGGTCGCGGCATCCACTTCGTCATCGTCGATCGGAAACCCCTCGGTTGCCACGTTGACATAGCTCGAGTTCGGCAACAAGAAGAGTCGGTGGCCGGTGGGCCACGCGGTTCCCTCGCGCTCGATTGCCTCGAAATCGATAGAGGAGAAACTCCACAGTCCCTGTTCGTAGACAGACGCGTCCAAGCCCCCATTGCACACACTCGTCATGAGGTCGGCGCGGGATGCGGCGGCTGGATCGTCCCACGCAAGCGAGCGATGCACCGTGAGCGAGAGGTCGAGGACAGCCCCATTGTCGGCGGTAGCGGTGGCGTTGACGACCATGACGACGTCTTCGGCGAGCGGCTCCGGCGCGGGCGGAGCCGGGGCTTCGCTCGAGGCTTCGGGTGTCGGGGCCGGCGTTGGAGGAATGCATGCCGTGAGCAGCAGCGCAAGAGGAATTACGGCGAGCGCAGTGGCGCGAAGCGGTCTCATGACACGTAGCCTATTGGCGCTCAAGGCGCTTTGGCCGATCGAGGAGCCCGCTTGTCGGCGCCACGAGCTAGGCTCGATCTCGTGCCTGCACCCGTGATCACAGCGTCAATGCTGACGAAGAAATACAAAGACGTTGCCGCAGTTGACGGCATTTCGTTCGAGGTTGCCCCCGGCGAATCCTTTGGATTGCTCGGGCCGAACGGGGCCGGCAAGTCGACGACCATGCGCATGGTGGGTGCGGTGTCGACGCGCACGAGCGGGGACTTGAGCATCCTGGGCCTCGATCCCAATCAACACGGTCCCGAGATTCGATCGCAGCTCGGAGTCGTGCCGCAGCAAGACAACCTCGATACCGAACTTCGAGTGCGCGACAACCTCATCGTCTACGGCCGCTACTTCGGCCTGTCGCACAAGTGGCTCTCGAAGCGAGCCGACGAATTGCTCGAGTTCGCCCAGCTGTCCGACCGTGCGAAGTCGAAAGTGGATGATCTTTCCGGCGGCATGAAGCGCCGGCTGACGATTGCACGAGCTCTTGTGAACGACCCCCGCATACTGCTGCTCGATGAGCCAACGACTGGGCTCGACCCGCAAGCGCGGCACATCCTGTGGGACCGCCTTTTCCGGCTCAAGGAGCAAGGCACGACGCTCGTGCTCACGACGCACTACATGGATGAAGCCGAACAGCTGTGCGACCGAATCGTCGTCGTCGATAAGGGCGCAATTATGGCCGAGGGCTCACCCGCTTCGCTCATCAAAATGCACTCGAGCAAAGAAGTGCTCGAGGTGCGGTTCGGCTCGGAGCGCAACGCGGTCATCGCGAAGAAGCTGAAGTCTGCGGGGGACCGCGTCGAGGTGCTCCCCGACCGCATCCTCATCTACAGCTCAAACGGAGAAGCCGAACTCGTCAAGATCACGGATGCTGGGCTCGACCCCATCACGAGTCTCGTGCGCCGCTCGAGCCTCGAAGACGTCTTCTTGCGACTCACAGGACGGAGTCTGATCGAATGACAGACCTCGTAACCGACGCCGTCATCCAGGGCGGAGTGAAGCCCCGTCGCTGGGGTTCGTGGTACATCGCGGAACATCGCATCCGCAGCATGCGTGCGTACCTCCAGACGATCATCGCGACGAGCATCGGCAACCCGCTCGTCTACTTGTTCGCCCTCGGCGTGGTGCTCGCGAGCCACGTCAATGCCAACACGGGCGGAAACGATGGAGTGAGCAAACTAGCGATTGTCTCGCCCGCGCTTCTCGCGTCTGCGGCGGTGACGGTCGCGGCGGAGGAGTGCACC
>JANOOQ010000009.1:0-1669 GCA_031421515.1 Leifsonia sp. | reverse complement strand
TCTCACCCACGCCAGAGCGTCTCGTGGGATCGCGCCTCGTCGATCGCGACGCCGACCACGAACTTGTGCTCGCCTCGTTCCACGCGGCGCCCCTCACGGCGCTCAACTCGCTTCGTCGCAATCAGATCAAGGCCGCGCACGAGTTACTTCAGACGCTCGGCTCGGGCGCGCCCATTCTTATGGTCGGTGACTACAACTACCCGCTCTTCAAGGACAACCTCGGTGAGCGCGTCGCGAAGACGGGCTACGACTTGTCGCTCAGCGACCGCATGACGTACACGGCGTACAAGTTCTTTCGTGGCCACTTCGACTTCGTGACGTCGCAAGGCTTCACGGTCGAGGGCGTCGAGACTCTCGCTCGCGGGTCGTCCGATCACATCCCGATTCTCGTGACCGCTTCTTATGGCAATCCGCCCTACAAGCGCGCGGGCGTCGAAACAATCACCACATAAGAGAACTCTCACCCACGGCTCATTGCTCGCGCGGGAGAATAGCCGCATGATGTTCGACGGCTCCCCGGTACGCAGCGCGGCCCTCTGGGTTTCACTCGGTGTGCTCGCGGGCGCGGGCATCACGCTCGGGGTGATCCTCGTTGGGGGAGTGAGCGTCGCAGATGAGGCCGGTTCGCCGCACGGCATTTCGGTCGTGTCGGTAACACCAGGGCAGATTTCGCCGACGGATGTCGCGCCCACGGGCATCCCGACACACTCGAGCGAAGACGGCCACGACGCGACCGTCGTGCCCGCTCCCACTCCTACCGAGGTGGAGCTCGGCGACGACTATGGCGGCGACTCGGGTTCGGGAAGCAACTCGGGCAGCGGCAGTTCGGGCAGCGGCGGATCCGGCTCCGACGACCCGGACGACCCGGACGATTGATCGAACCTGAGTCCAACCTAAGAGACCTCTCACGGTCATCTTGTTTGTGTCTTAGATCGCGACGAGAACCTTAGAGCCAGCGGCAACCGGCCGCAAGTTTGCCGGGAATTCGGCACGGTCGAAAGGTAACGTCAATGTCAATCTTCACTACGAGGTCTGCGATCACGGCTGGTGCCGTCGCCGTCGCGGTAGTCATGTCTATCGGTGGCGTTGCCGTCGCTCAAGCAGCGATCGATGACCGTCTCGAGGGCGTAACTTCCACGACGACGCCGACCCCCTCCAACTCGCCTTCCGACGACGACGCGCTGCACGACCTCAACGATGACGTCGGCGGGGACGACGAGTCCGACGACTCGGACAACTCCGGCACCGGCAACTCCGAGGACGACGACAGCGATAACAGCGGTCCCGGCAACTCAAACGACGATTCCGATGACAACTCGGGCGACAGCGATGACGATGACTCCGACGAAGATGACTCGGATGACAACTCAGACGACGACTCAGACGACGACAATTCGGGGTCGTCGAACGACTAGTCTTTCCGAATAGCGAATGGGCTATCGACTCACTTGAGTCGGTAGCCCATTCCGCGTACCGTCTCGATGTGCGCAGCGCCGAGCTTCGCGCGCAAGTACCCGATGTACACGTCGACGATGTTCGACCCTGGGTCAAAGTCGTAGCCCCACACGCGGCTCAAGAGCTGTTCGCGGCTGAGCACTCGATCGGCGTTGCGCAAGAGCTCCTCTGCGAGAGCGAATTCTCGAGCCGAGAGTTCCACTTCGACCCCGTC
>JANOOQ010000008.1:0-4277 GCA_031421515.1 Leifsonia sp. | reverse complement strand
GTCAAGCACGTAGACGCTGCGACCCATTGATCGGCGCTGAAGCTCCGTCGCGAGCTTGACGCGTTGCGCTTCACCCCCCGAGAGGGTCGTCGCGCTTTGGCCGAGTCGCACGTAGCCGAGCCCCACCTCTTCGAGTGTCTTCAAGTAGCGATGAATCGCCGAGATCGCCTCGAAGAACCCGGCCGCTTCGCTTATGGGCATGTCGAGTACCTCAGCGATGTTCTTGCCCTTGTACCTCACCGCGAGAGTGTCACGGTTGTAGCGGGCGCCCGCGCACACTTCGCATGCGACATAGACGTCGGGCAAGAAGTTCATCTCGATCTTGATGGTTCCGTCGCCCGAACAGTTCTCACACCGGCCGCCCTTGACGTTGAAGCTGAAGCGCCCGGGCAAGTAGCCCCGCGCTTTCGAGTCGGCCGTCTCCGAGAAGAGCGTGCGGATCTTGTCGAACACGCCTGTATACGTCGCGGGGTTCGATCGCGGGGTGCGGCCAATGGGCGCTTGGTCGACGTGGACGACCTTGTCGAGGCCATCGATCCCGGTTACTCGAGTGTGTTTTCCAGGAATCTGACGGGCTCCGTTGAGCTCGTTCGCGAGCACCTTATAGAGGATGTCGTTGACAAGACTCGACTTTCCCGAACCGCTCACGCCCGTGATCGCCGTGAATACCCCGATAGGGATGTTCACCGTGACGTTCTTGAGGTTATTTGCGCGCGCGCCTTCGACCGTGATTTGTCGATTGGCGTCGATAGGCCGACGAGACGCCGGAGTCGCAATGCGGCGGCGACCAGACAAGTAGTCCCCCGTGATTGATTCGGGATTCGCGATGAGTTCTTCGTACGAGCCCGAGTGCACGACGCGACCACCGTGCTCCCCCGCCCCTGGCCCAATGTCGACGATCCAATCGGCAGTTCGAATCGTGTCTTCGTCATGCTCGACGACAATGAGGGTGTTGCCGAGGTCCTTGAGCTTCACCAGAGTCTCGATGAGCCTGCGGTTGTCACGCTGGTGCAGCCCGATGCTCGGTTCATCGAGCACGTAGAGCACTCCCGTGAGGCCAGAACCAATTTGCGTTGCCAAGCGGATGCGCTGCGCCTCGCCACCGCTCAGAGTCGCCGCCGCGCGCATGAGGTCGAGATAGCTCAGCCCGACTTCGATGAGAAACTCAAGCCGCAGCCGGATCTCACGAAGCACTTGAGCCGCGATCTTCGAGTCCCGTTCGTTCAATTTCAATTCGAGCATGAACTCGTGCGACTTCACGAGGCTCAATTCGCAAATGTCGGAGATGCTTCGACCGCTCACTGTCACGGCAAGCACTTCGGGTTTGAGTCTCTTGCCGTTGCACACGGGGCACGGGATCTCGCGAAGGTAGCCGGCAAAACGTTGGCGCTGAACATCCGTTTCGGCTTCAAGGTATTTGCGTTCGATGTACGGCATAACCCCCTCGAAGCCGGTCGAGTACTTCATCTCGCGCCCGAAGCGGTTCTTCCACTTCACGGTGACTTCGAAGTTGTTGCCCTTGAGAATCGCTTCACGAACTTCTTCGGATAGCTCGCCCCACGGCGTGTCGAGCGAGAATTCAAAGTCGCGCGCGAGGCCACTAAGCAGCTTCTCAAAGTAGTTGAATAGGCCCTTGCCCGAATTGGTCCATGGCAGGAGTACGCCCTCGGCAAGGCTTACGGAGTCGTCGGCGATGAGAAGATCTGCATCCACTGACATGCGCGTACCGAGTCCCGAGCAGTCCGGGCAGGCCCCAAAAGGCGCGTTGAACGAGAAAGTGCGTGGCTCGATCTCGGTCAATTGCAGCGGGTGCTGATTGGGGCACGAGAGCTTCTCCGAGAAGGATCGCCACGCCGCATCCCCCGCCTCGTCGATGAAGTTGATCGACACGGTGCCGTCAGTGAGGCGAAGTGCGGTTTCGAGTGAATCGGTGAGGCGCGTCAGAATCCCGTCGCCAGCAACCAGCCGGTCAACGATGACCCCGATGTCGTGCTTGATCTGCTTCTTGAGGATTGGCGGGTCGCTCAACTGGATTTGCTCGCCGTCGACGATCGCTCGTGAGTAGCCTCCGCTGCTCAGTTCCGCGAAGAGTTCGACGAACTCGCCCTTCTTTTGAGAGACGACGGGACTCACAATTTGGTACCGCGTGCCCGTCGCGAGAGTCATGAGCTGATCGGCAATTTGCTGCACCGACTGTCGAGCGATCTTCTCGCCACACACGGGACAATGCGGCACACCGATTCGAGCCCACAATAAGCGCATGTAGTCATAGATCTCGGTAATCGTGCCAACCGTCGAGCGAGGGTTGCGGTTAGTCGATTTCTGGTCGATGGATACTGCGGGACTCAGCCCTTCGATGAAGTCGACGTCGGGGCGATCGACTTGGCCGAGAAACTGTCGCGCGTAAGCGGAGAGGGACTCAACGTAGCGTCGCTGCCCCTCGGCGAAAATTGTGTCGAAGGCAAGACTCGACTTGCCTGAGCCGGAAAGTCCCGTGAAGACGACGAGAGAATCCCGCGGAATTTCTAGGTCGACGTTCTTCAGGTTGTGAACTCGCGCGCCGCGAACGCTAAGTTTTCCGTGGGATCCGGAGTGGGGAATTGACACTCTCTACATCCTACGGATGCCACTGACATTGCTTCGACGGCGAGGCGCCATCACCGCAAGTGACCAGCCTGCTCCATTTGACGAAGTTCTCGCTTGAGGTCTGAAACCTCGTCGCGCAGTCTCGCTGCAAGCTCGAACTTGAGCTCTCTCGCGGCTTGCAACATTTGCTCGTTGAGGTCGGCGATGATCTTCTCGAGGTCGTTGCCGCCTGCGGCCGCAAGCCCCTCGCGCTTGAGATTAGGAACGATCGCGCGCTTCTTGCCGTCGCGACCCGACAGCAGCGCGGCCGTGTCGGCACCCTCGCGCATGAGCGACTCGGTGATGTCGGCAATCTTCTTGCGTAGAGGCTGTGGGTCGATCCCGCGCTCGACGTTGTACGCGACTTGCTTCTCGCGTCGACGATCCGTCTCGGAGATCGCCTTGATCATCGAATCCGTCATGACATCTGCGTACATGTGCACGTCGCCGGACACGTTTCGCGCGGCTCGACCGATCGTCTGAATGAGCGACGTTCCCGAGCGCAAGAAGCCCTCCTTGTCGGCGTCGAGAATTGCCACGAGTGATACCTCGGGCAAGTCGAGGCCTTCGCGCAAGAGGTTGATGCCCACGAGTACGTCGTATACGCCTTGTCGCAACTCCGTGAGCAGTTCCACGCGCCGCAAAGTATCAACGTCTGAGTGCAGATATCGCACTCGAACTCCGTGTTCGCCCAAGAACTCCGTGAGCTCCTCGGCCATCTTCTTTGTAAGAGTCGTTACGAGCACCCGCTCGTTCTTCTCGACTCGAATGCGAATCTGTTCAAGCAAGTCATCGATCTGGCCCCGCGACGGCTTGACGACGACGTGCGGGTCGACGAGGCCAGTGGGCCGGATGACTTGCTCGACGATTGAGTCGGTGATGCCGAGTTCGTACTTTCCGGGAGTTGCCGACAAGTACACCTTTTGGCCGACCCTCGAGAGAAACTCCTCCCACTTGAGTGGCCGGTTGTCCATGGCGCTTGGGAGCCTAAAACCGTGTTCGACGAGAGTGCGCTTTCGTGAAGCATCCCCCTCATACATCGCGCCAATCTGAGGAACCGTGACGTGCGATTCATCGATCACGACGAGAAAGTCCTCCGGGAAGTAGTCGAGCAAACAGTGTGGAGCCTCACCCGGCGCGCGGCCGTCCATGTGCCGCGAGTAGTTCTCGATGCCGTTGCAAAAGCCGATTTGCTCCATCATCTCGATGTCGAACGTCGTGCGCATGCGCAGCCTCTGGGACTCGAGGAGCTTTCCTTGGCGATCGAGTTCGGCAAGCCTCTCGGCGAGCTCCGTCTGGATCGTGCCGATCGCTCGACGAATCGTGTCTTCACTCGCGGCGTAGTGCGTTCCTGGGAAGACCGCGACGGAGTCCATGGAACGCACGACTTCGCCCGTGATCGGATGCAGGGCAAAAATGGCCTCGATCTCGTCGCCGAACATCTCAATGCGGATTGCGAGCTCTTCATACACGGGAATGATCTCGATCGTGTCGCCCTTGACCCGGAAAGTTCCTCGCGAGAAGTCGTAGTCGTTGCGCTGATACTGCATGGACACAAACTTTCGGATGAGCGTCTCGCGCTCGATGCGTTGGCCAACCTGCAGCGCGACCATCGCTTCGAGGTACGAGTCGACGGCGCCGAGACCGTAAAT
>JANOOQ010000007.1:0-1985 GCA_031421515.1 Leifsonia sp. | reverse complement strand
GTGAGAAAATCAGGTCGTGGAGCGACTTCTTGAGTTCGAAGGATTGACTCGCGATGTGCTCGTAGCGGTCGCGACGGTAGTAAATGGCAAGGCCAAGCCGGTTGCGCTTGGTTGAGTCTGCGAGATGCAGGTCGCCGATCTCGGCAGGCAGCTCAGAAGCGAAGCACTCTTGCAGACACAAAGCGTCGAGGTCGGGCGTCTTTGCGAGCTTCTCCAATTCGCCGACAGCGCGATTCTTGCGGAGGTTATAACTGATTACTCGAATCACAGAGCTACTTACCTTTACGTGAGCGAAGAGTCCAGCCTACGGCTATCGAGTGATCAGGGAGTGATCGATCGTTTCGCGATCGTTCGATAAGCCAAGCCCAGCGCCACCATTACTAGCCCAGCCAGGATCGACACGATGGGAAGTGTCACGACGAGTACGAGGCATCCGATTGCTCCCGTAACAGCGATGAACCTGGGATACCTTCGGGCCGCGCGCGACTGCGTCAGGGCGGCCGAGTTGGCAATGAAGTAGTAGAGCAACACACCGAATGACGAGAACCCGATCGCTCCACGCAAGTCGACCGTTGTGACGAGAGAGCACACGATCACCGCGACAGCAATCTCGGCACGATGCGGCACCGAGAACCGTGCGTTAACCACCGAAAGCCAGCTGGGAAGGTCGCGCTCGCGTGCCATCGCGAGAATTGTTCTACCGATCCCCGCGATGAGTGCCAATAGTGCACCGAGGGATGCAGCCGCCGCTCCGACTCGAACCAGCGGGTACGCCCAACCGATGGCGCTCGCCTCAACCACAGCGCTAAGCGGAGCCGGATTCGCGGCGACCGCATCGGCGCCAAGAACCGTGAGTACCGTGATCGCAATCGCGGCGTACACGATCACAACAATCGCGAGCGCGATCGTGATTGCGACTGGAATCGTGCGGGACGGATTGACGACCTCCTCGCCCATCGTCGCGACTCGCGCGTAGCCCGCAAATGCAAAGAACAACAGTCCGCCCGACTGCAGAATCCCATACCAACCCTGAGCGACCAGACCGTCGGTAACGGCATGGGCTGGTTCGCCCGTCGTGACGCCCGCCGTAATGACGACAGCAAGTACTGCAAGCACAAATACCGCGAGCACTCTCGTTGCGAGAGCCGTCCGAGTGATGCCGAGCAGGTTGACGCCCGCGAGCACAACGACAGCTGCAACAGCCACAGGTGTCTCCCACCCCGCGGGAGCGGCATACGCGGCGAAGGTGAGAGCCATCGCGGCGCAGCTTGCGATCTTGCCGATCACGAACGACCACCCCGCCAGAAAACCCCACGTGTGACCAAGGCGCTCGCGCCCGTACACGTACGTGCCGCCCGAAGTCGGGTATTCCGCCGCGAGCTGAGCCGACGAGGTCGCATTGCAGAACGCGACGATGGCGGCCACAACGAGGCCGATGAGCAGTCCATTTCCGGCTGCTTGCGCGGCGGGCGTGAACGCGGCGAATACCCCGGCGCCCATCATCGAGCCCAGACCGATGAGCACGGCATCCGTCAAGTGCAAGCGGCGAACAAGCGCCGGTTTCGATGTCACGCCTGAACGCTACCGTGCGGGTGTGTTACTGGATCAATCGCACACCGCTCTGGATGCGCGTTCGCACGTCGAAGAGTTCGTTGCCGCCAATGACGGGGGCTCCCGCAATGCCCGAGCGTAAGAGCGTCGCGAGTGTGGACTGTCGCACGGCGACGGCGGCAGCGCCCCGAACGCTACCGAGTTGCTCGATGGGCTCGTCGAGCGAATCATCCGGAAGCACAATCACGAGCGCCGTGAACTTGACTCGCAATTGCCGTGCGAGCGCCTTCGCTCGAAGCCCGAGCTCGTGCATGGGCCGGTCGACACTGTCTCCCATGAGGTCGCCGCGACGCACTCGAACGGGCCCGCCGAAGTCCTCGGAGAGCATCGCGAAGAGTCCTGTTGGGCCGAGCACAACGTGGTCGATCTTGAAC
>JANOOQ010000006.1:0-2553 GCA_031421515.1 Leifsonia sp. | reverse complement strand
GCGCCGATTTGGCCGAGCCATGTGAGGGTCGCGAGGTCGTTGACGAGCGGATATGTGTTGACGTGATCGGAGTGCTGAATGTCGCGCCGCCGCACCCACTGCGGGGTTGAGCGCTCGTCGAGGTTCTTCTGGAAGAACATCTCGCCGGGATTCTCGGCGGTTCCTACCCCGTGCACCCACCGCTTGCGCGTTGCGGGACGATTCGCGGCGTGCGTGATGAGCGCTGGCGCGACTCGCGCGTAGTAGTCGATGACGTCGCCCTTTGTCGTGCCCGACTCCGGATAGAGCACCTTATCGAGATTCGTGAGCTTGAGTCGGTGGCCTTCGATAGAGACGTATTGTTCATCGGGGCTCACCCCTCCATCTTGCTGCCGCGGGGGTGGCATGGCTAGGCCATCGGGTGTTGACTTGTGCGTTATGCGATCGATCTGGAAAGGCGCGATCACCTTTGGGCTCGTCAATGTGCCAGTCAAGGTCTACAGCGCGACGGAGGACCACGACGTGTCTCTCCACCAAGTTCACGATGCCGACGGTGGGCGAATTCGGTATCAGCGCAAGTGTGAAGTGTGCAGCAAGGTCGTTGAATACGCCAACATCGCCAAGGCCTTCGACGACGGCGACCGCACGGTTGTACTCACGGAAGCCGACATCGCTTCCCTCCCCGCCGAAAAGAGTCGTGAGATCGACGTCGTTGAGTTCGTTCCCAACGAACAAGTCGACCCCATCATGTTTGAAAAGAGCTACTACCTCGAGCCCGACTCGAGATCCGTCAAGGCATACGCACTCTTGCGACGCACGCTAGAAGAAGCCGATCGAACGGCAATCGTTCAGTTCGCGCTTCGCCAGAAGACTCGCTTGGGAGCACTTCGCGTCCGAGGCGACGTACTCATGCTCCAGTCTTTGCTGTGGGACGACGAAGTACGCGAAGCGAAGTTCCCTGCTCTCGACGAGAAAGTCTCGCTCTCCGATAAGGAGCTCGAGATGTCGCACGCGCTCATTCGAAGTTTCGAGTCAGACTTCTCGCCCGAGAAGTTCACGGATGACTATCAAGACCAATTGCGAGACCTCATCGAAGCCAAGCTCGCGACGGGTGACACGGTCGACACCGCAGAAACCTTTGGAGAGCCAGCTGCCCAAGCGGATGGCGGCGGCGAAGTGCTCGACCTGATGGAGGCCTTGCGTCGATCGGTCGAGAAAAATCGTAAGGCGGCGACTGCTGCCAAAGCAGCCTCGAAGAAGTCGACGTCGAAGACCGCCGTCAAAAAAGAAGCGAGCGCCTAGATCGGTCTAGCCCGCCACAAGTGCATGCCTGCGTAACTGCGCCACGGCGCCCACTGCGAACCATGGAGCGCGAGCGCTTTGGCAGTGCGAGCTATCCCGCGCGCCGCGGCGCTTTGCAGCAGCACGAGATCAGTCGACAACAGAACGTCGGGATTGCCGAGCACTCGCATCGCGAGATACCCTGCGGTCCATTCGCCGATGCCCGGCAGTGCGGTGAGTTGCGCCTTGAACTCGTCTGCGGGCATCCCGAGGTCAAGTGTCACGTCACCGATCGCAATCGACTCGGCGACACCCACGATCGCGGCGACGCGACTCGCTGGTCCGCGGAGCACATCTCGCCCGTGTTGCGCGAGTTGAGTAGCGGTCGGAAATAGACCGTTGTCACCAAGTTCAGCAGTTATCCGGCCGAGCACGGTGCGTGCGGCGGCGACCGAGATTTGTTGGCCAACGAGGGTTCGAAAGAGGGTTTCATCTGCGTCGAGAGATCCGGGTAGCCGGATGCCCGGGCTCGTCGCCACGAGCGGCGCGAGCCCGTCATCCGAAGCGAGTGCCTCATCGATTGCGACGGAGTCGGCGTCGAGGTCGAACAAGCGGCGGACGCGCGAAACAAGCGTCGCGACATCCGCTAGCTCATCGAGTCGAGCGGTGCACACGACTCCAGATTCGGGTGCGAGGGTGACGCGAAGATGTGCAAGCCCGTTCGGTAGCTGCACGGATCGCTCGAAGTGGTCTGCGTCGCCCGTTTCGAGCCCAGGCACGGCGTGGTCCGCGAGGAATCTCAAGAGCCCGGGCCCGTCGAAGGGTTCGCGCGCGGGCAGCCGCAAAGTGAGTGTCGTCGCGCCGTCGCGAGCGACGACCGACGATCGACCGCGACGCGCTAGAGCGCGAAGGCCGCTCGGAGTGGTTTCGTACACCGCGAGAATCGTGTCGTTGAATTGCCGGATGCTCGAAAAGCCCGATGCGAACGCAACGTCTGCGACGGGCAGGTCCGTCGAGGCGAGAAGTGTGCGCGCCCCTTGCGCGCGATGCGCTCGAGCGAGAGAGAGGGGACCGGCACCGAGCTCCGTCGTGAGCACGCGCGTAAGGTGGCGCGGCGTGTAGCCAAGTCGAGCCGCGAGCCCAGCTACGCCATCGCGCTCGATGACTCCATCTGTGATGAGTCGCATCGCCCTGGAAGCGAGATCGTCGTGCAGATTCCAATCGGGCGAGCCCGGCACGGCATCCGGTTGGCACCTCTTGCACGCGCGCAGACCCGCTTCATGTGCCGCCGCG
>JANOOQ010000005.1:0-1921 GCA_031421515.1 Leifsonia sp. | reverse complement strand
GGCGAAGAGCACTTCCCCCACGAGATTGGGTGTAACGAAGTGAGCGTCGGATGCGTCGGCGGCAGGTAGCTCGGTGAAGGGGCTCGAAGCTCGCTCGAGTCGACGGAACTTGGCCTCGAGCCCATCGAGCTGCTTCTCGCTCAAGCCCGAGCCGACGCGACCGACGTAACGCAGGCCCCCAGGTTCGGGAATACCCATAAGTAGCGAACCGATGCGATGCGCTCGTAACCCTGAGCCTGGGCGCCACCCTCCGATCACGACTTCTTGCGCGAGAGTGTGCTTGAGCTTGAGCCATGACCTCGAGCGCTTCCCGGGCAGATACGCTGCGTCGCGACGCTTGGCCATGACTCCCTCGAGGCCGAGAGTGCGACTCGTGGCTACAGCGGATGCCACGTCGCCATCGAACACGGGAGGCACTTGGATCGTGGCATCCGGCCGCACAATCGACTCGAGTATCTCGCGGCGCTCGACGTACGGCCGATCTCGAATGCTTTCGCCATCGAGCTCGAGAATGTCAAAGATCACGAACTGCACGGGAGCGAGCGCCGCTGCTTTCGCGACTTCTGTGGGCTTCATGACATTCATGCGTGATTGCAGGAGCCCGAAGTCGGGCCGGCCCGCCTTATTGAGCGCGACAATCTCACCGTCGAGCACTGCTTCGCCACGAATCGTCCCTGGCAAGCCCGCGAGTTCCGGGTAGCTCGCGGTGATGTCGACTCCATTGCGGCTCGAGAGTCGCGCGGTGCCATCGGTCACGTGGGCGATGCAGCGGATGCCGTCCCACTTCATCTCGAAAGCCCAATCCGAACTCTCGCCAAGTTCACCCACAGTGCCGGCGCTCGCAAGCATCGGGGAGAGCGCCCTCGGCGTCGACGACCGCACCGACCGCGTGCCACCAACGACCTTGCGGCGAGAGTCAGCGCGCGCAGTGCGAACCGGTTGGTCCTCCACGCTCTTCATGAGGTGGATGAGCCACGAGTTGCCATTGCCATCGCGACCACCCGTTTGAATGAGTGCATAGCGGTGCGAGCCGTGTTTCTCGCCGTGGAGAGTCGCGATGACTTCCTTGCCATCGCGCCATTTTTCGAGGTCGTACGTTCCTCGGTCCCAAATTGTCACTTCGCCTGCGCCATATTGGCCCGCTGGGATGACTCCCTCGAATTGCCCGTACGCGAGCGGATGGTCTTCGGTTTGAACCGCGAGGTGGTTGTGCGCGAGATCGGTCGGCACGCCCTTCGGGATCGCCCAGCTCACGAGCACTCCATCGTGTTCGAGTCGGAAGTCGAAGTGGAGCTTTCGCGCCTTGTGTTCCTGGATCACGAAACTGTTGCCCGTCGAGGTTGGTGGCGCCTCATCGGGTACGGGCTCGGGCGTCTTGGAGCCGTCGCGCATGCCGCGATAGGTCGCGAGCCGGTCATCCGCTGCTTGAATGAAGCCCGCCATGCGCTCGGGCGTCGGTTCGAGAGACGCGCGGTGTCCGGCAGTGAGGTCGGCGAGCAAATCACCCTTCTTGGTGAGGCGCTTGATGACTTGCGTGTAGTCGAGTTGCGCCAAGTCGGCGGAAGCGATTTCTCTCCACGAACGCGGAGCCGCGACGGTCGGTTGAGACCTTCCGCGCAGCGAGTACGGCGTGATCGTCGTTTTCGCGCCGCTGTTTTGACTCCAATCGACGAAGACTTTGCCGTCACGCAACACTTTCTTCATGTCACTCACGATGAGGTCTGGATGGTCGGCCTCAAGCGCTCTCGCTAGTTCGTGCGCGACGAGAGAGACGTCATCGCTCGATTGACGCCCGTCGAGTGCTGCATACAAGTGGATGCCCTTGCTGCCACTAGTGACGGGCATCGGGTCGAGACCCATGTCGCGCAATATTGCGCGCGCGAACTGCGCAACCGCTGCGCACTCCGCGAGTCCCGCGCCG
>JANOOQ010000004.1:0-3483 GCA_031421515.1 Leifsonia sp. | reverse complement strand
GCGGGCTGAGCGATCGTCACTCGAAAAGCCTAATCGCGTGGCCGATCAATGGCCGACGAGAGGGCCCATGAGTTTCGCTGCAATGGAAGGCCGACGAGTGATTCGCTCCTCCGCATCGGCGATCTTCATCACGACGAGGCCGGCATTCGCGCCAATGAACCTGAGCGGCTCCAGTTCCCACTTCGGCGACGCGTGATTGACCCACGGCAAGCGCACGAGCTCCGATTCGGTGTTGGTGATGAGGTCGGCGAGTGTGCGACCGGCAAGATTCGTCGTCGAAAGACCGTCACCTACGTATCCGCCCGCCCACGCGATGCCCGTGGCTCGGTCGAAGGATGCCGTCGAATGCCAGTCACGCGGAACACCGAGCGGTCCGCCCCACGCGTGGCTGACAGGCACATCACCGATGGCGGGAAACAAGTCTCGGAGCGAGCTTCGGAGCTTGGTGAACACTGCGGGAACGCGGTCATATTCGCTGCGAATCGCGCTACCCCAGTGATAGCGAGCTCCGCGCCCACCAAACGCAAAACGATTATCGGCGGTGCGCTGGCCGTAAATGAGCAAGTGCCGGTAGTCATTGAACGTCTGACCGTGTTCGATGCCAGTCTCTTGCCACACCGACTCGGGTAGCGGCTCGGTTGCAATCATGAGCGAATAGAGCGGTAGTACGCGTCTTTTCGTCGCGCGCATCGTCGCGCTATAGCCCTCGGTCGCGACGATAATCGCGTCGGTTCGAACGGTTCCGTTTGGTGTGACCACCCGGTGTGGTGAGTAGTTGAGAACCTCTGTTCCCTCGAAAATGACGACTCCGCGAGCCTCAAGTGCGCGCGCGAGGCCGCGTACGAGTTTGGCGGGGTGGATCCGCGCGCACGACGGGTCGAAACTCGCGCCTATTGCACCCTTCGCGTGAACGCGATCGGATGCCCACAACTCGAGTAAATCGACGCCGTAACCGGCGGCCTCGGCAACGTCGGCTCGAGCGCGAGCGAGTTGCACGGCTGACCGTGCGAATCCAACGGTTCCGCCCTTGGCGAAGTCGATGTCAATCCCGGCTTCGGCCGCGGCCGCGCCCACCTCGTCGACCGAGGCGATCATGGCGCGTCGCATCGCGAGCGCGCCGTCGCGACCGTGGGCGCGCTCGAGCGAAGCGGTCGAGCGCGGGAACAGAGCGCTCGCCCATCCTCCGTTTCGACCAGACGCACCGAAGCCCGCGATCTCCTTCTCAAGCACAACGATCGCCAGTGACGGGTCGCGCGCGAGCAAGTACCAGGCGGTCCACAAGCCCGTGAGGCCGCCGCCAACGATCGCGACGTCGGCGTCGATGTCAGTCGTCAGCGCCGCTCGTGGCGACAAATCGTCGGCAACGGTTTCGTGCCAAAACGAAAGATTCCGGTAAGAACTCTGCTCGCTCGTCACAGCGTAAAAGTACCTTTCATCGCCGCGAGTACGGCACGGGTTAGAGCCGAGTCCACGCTTCCGTCAGCACGTTTCGCAAGATGCCTTCGATCTCGTCAAACTCGGCGGGCCCGGTTGTGAGCGGCGGAGCGAGCTGGATCACAGGGTCGCCACGGTCATCCGCTCGGCAGTATAAGCCGGCCTCGAACAAGGCCTTCGACAAGAAGCCACGGAGCAAGCGCTCGGATTCGTCGTCGTCGAATGTCTCCTTCGTTGCCTTGTCTTTCACGAGCTCGATTCCGAAGAAGTAGCCGTCACCGCGAACGTTGCCGACGATCGGAAGGTCACCCAGCCGCTCAAGGGTCTTGCGGAAGATCGGTGAGTTCTCACGAACTCTCTCGTTGAGCTTCTCTTCTTCGAAGATGTCGAGGTTCGCGAGAGCGACAGCGGATGACACGGGGTGTCCGCCAAACGTGTAGCCGTGGTAGAACGACGTCGAGCCGTGCTTGAACGGCTCGTAGACCTTCTCGGATACGATCGTTGCTCCGATGGGGGAGTAACCGCTCGTCATTCCCTTGGCGCACGTGATCATGTCAGGCACGTAGTCGTATGCCTCACACGCGAACATGTGGCCGATGCGGCCGAACGCGCAAATCACTTCGTCGCTCACGAGCAGGACATCGTATTGGTCGCAAATCTCACGAACGCGCTTGAAGTAGCCGGGAGGGGGCGGGAAGCACCCACCCGAGTTCTGGACGGGCTCGAGGAATACCGCCGCGACCGTCTCGGGGCCTTCGAAGAGAATCATTTCTTCAATGCGATTCGCGGCCCACAAGCCGAATTCGGCTTCGGCTGCCGCATCGCTCGCTCCCGCTGACGGAACGAATCCCATCTCGGCCGCGCGGTAGTAGTTGGTGTTGGGAACGCGAAACCCGCCAGGAACGAGGGGCTCGAACATCTCCTTCATCGCGGGGATTCCCGTGATGGCGAGGGCGCCTTGCGGTGTGCCGTGGTACGCGATCGCGCGCGAGATTACTTTGTGCTTCGTGGGTCGACCCTGGAGCTTCCAGTAGTACTTCGCGAGCTTGAAGGCGGTCTCGACCGCCTCGCCGCCGCCCGTCGAGAAGAACACTCGGTTGAGGTCACCTGGCGCGTGCGAGGCGAGGCGGTCGGCGAGCTCGATTGCGTTGGGATGCGCGTACGACCAGATCGGGAAGAACGCGAGTTCTTCGGCCTGCTTGGCGGCCACCTCCGCGAGTCGCTTGCGACCGTGGCCAGCGTTTACAACGAAGAGTCCACTGAGCCCGTCGATGTACTTCTTGCCCTTCGAGTCCCAAATGTGGTGGCCTTCACCCTTCGTGATGATCGGCACACCGTTGCCCGACTCCATGACGGATTGACGCGCGAAGTGCATCCACAAATGATCCTTAGCCTTTTGCTGCAGATCTGCTTCGTTGTATGTGGGCATGTTACTCATCTCGTTCCCCAGTTATAGAACTGCTTGTGAAGTCTCAAATAAACAAAAGTTTCGGTCGATTGCACTCCGTCGATTCCTCGGATCTGCTTGTTCAGCAGATCGATGAGGTCGTCGTCGTTCTCGCACACGACCTCCGCGAGAATGTCGAAGCTTCCTGCCGTGAGCACGACATAGTCGACGGCCGACAGACGACCGAGCTTCTCGGCAACCGACGTTGTGTCGCCCGTGACTCGAATTCCGATCATTGCTTGGCGATAGAAGCCCAATTGCATGGGGTCAGTGACAGCAACGACTTGCATGACGCCCGAATCAGTGAGCTTCTGAACACGTTGTCGAACAGCGGCTTCACTGAGCCCGACGGCCTTGCCCACTTCGGAATACGAGCGACGACCGTCGTCTTGAAGCTGTTCGATTATCGCTTTCGAGACGTCATCAAGCTGCACGGGCTTCATTCCGTGCGGTCGTTGTGAGGCGGTCATGATTCGATTCTGTCAGTCAAAGTGATCGCATACAAGCGATTCCGCACCACTATAGCCGTTTTGCGGCTGAAATCGTTTGTCTGGACGTGCGGCTCGGGTTCCGTCCGGCTAGGTTGGAGTCATGAGTGCAAT
>JANOOQ010000003.1:0-1554 GCA_031421515.1 Leifsonia sp. | reverse complement strand
CGGGTTGTCTTCACTTCCCGGTCGGAGCTCGTCCATCGGGAAGCTCAATACGTCGGTCGGGCCAGGCTCGTCCATCCACTGCACGTGCAATTGCTCCATTGCCGCTTCATCCACAAAAACGATCGCTAATTCGGCATCGGGATGCACGTGCATCTGGTCGAGCGCGAACACCGCAAGGCGTTGGATCGCGGCTTCATCCACCGCAACTCCGGACTCGTTGTTGATCTCGATCGACACTTCTACCGCCCCCGACTCTTTCGCGTGCCACGCGACTTTTCGTCGCGCTCGAACTTCTCGAGTTGTCTCTCGGCGTCGTACGTCGTGTAGGCGTCGACGATCTCGCCGACGAGACTGTGCCGCACGACGTCGGCACTCGTGAGCCTCGAGAAGTGGATGTCGTCGATGCCCGCGAGCACTCGCGTTACGAGCTGCAGCCCACTCGCGCCCTCGGGCAAATCGACTTGGGTGATGTCGCCCGTGACAACCATCTTCGAGCCGAATCCGAGTCGCGTGAGAAACATCTTCATTTGCTCGGGCGTCGTGTTTTGCGCCTCATCCAGCACGATGAACGAGTTGTTGAGGGTGCGCCCGCGCATGTACGCGAGTGGCGCGACCTCGACCGTGCCGCTCGCGAGCAATTTGGGCACGAGCTCAGGATCCATCATGTCGTTGAGAGCGTCGTAGAGCGGACGAAGGTACGGATCGATCTTGTCGGTGAGTGAGCCGGGCAAAAATCCGAGCCGCTCCCCTGCCTCGATCGCCGGTCGGCTCAAGATGATGCGCTCGACCTCTTTGCGCTGCAGAGCCTGCACTGCCTTCGCCATCGCGAGGTAGGTCTTGCCGGTTCCCGCTGGCCCGATGCCGAAAACGATCGTGTTCTCGTCGATCGCGTCGACATAATTCTTTTGCCCCAGCGTCTTGGGCCGCACGCTCTTGCCGCGCGCGGTCAGAATCGCCTGACTCAACAGCTCAGCAGGGCTCCCCGACTTTGACTCGAGGATGCGCGCAGACTCGGTCACTTCGCTCGGGCCGAGGTCGACACCACCGCGGACCATGAGCACAAGCTCGTCCACGAGTTCACGCGCGGCCGTAACGTGAGCCATGTCGCCGCGCAGCGTGACACGGTTGCCGCGAACGAGCACCTCCACTCGGGGAAACTGCTTCTCGAGCGTCGACAACAGGCGGTCCCCGGGACCGAGCAACCGCACCATGGCCACTCCGTCGACCTCGATCTCGACGTGGGCAATCGGCTCCGATGGAGTCTGACTAGTGGGCAAGGGAACCTTCCGTGAGCGTTCCGCCGAGCACGTGGGCGTGCACATGGAAGACCGTTTGGCCCGCCGCTTCACCCGTGTTGAAGACGAGACGAAATTGGCCGTCGGTGTGTTCGTCGGCGAGTGCCTGAGCGACCTCGACGAGTTGCGCCAAGAGTGCTGGATCGCCAGCGGCGAGTTCGGCAACGTTGGCAAATTCTTGAGTCTTCGGCACGACGAGCAAGTGCACAGGCGCTTGCGGCGCGATGTCTCGAATCGCGATTATCGCGTCGTTTTCGTA
>JANOOQ010000002.1:0-1535 GCA_031421515.1 Leifsonia sp. | reverse complement strand
GCGGCCTGCCCTGCGCGTCCGCGGCCGCACTCAGCATCGACCGCGCGCTAACAGCGAAAGGCAGTGGCGCCAGCTTCCCCGTTGACGCACCCACGCTCGCCGTGGGTCTGCCCGACGAGTGGTCGCGCACGCGACCCGGCGCTGGCGGCCCCGTCTGGTACCGCGTGAACTTCACGCTCCCCACAGCCGCCTCGGCGGATGCCCTGCAAGCGCTGTACATCGCACAGGTCTGCACCAACTTTGAAGTGCAGCTCAACGGCCAACTTATTGACAGCGGCGGGCGCATGCAGGCGCCACTCACGCACAACTGCAACCACCCGCAGCTGGTGCTGCTGCCCACCGCCCTGCTGGTGGCTGGCAGCAATGTGCTGGACATCAAGGTGGCCGGCCATGCACTGGCCAGGGTCGGCTCGCGCCACCGCGCCGCACAACTCTCGGTACTGGAAGTCGGCCCCTTGAGCGAGCTGGCGCCGCGCCACGCGCAGCGCACAGCGCTGAACGTCAGCTTGCCCCAGGCGCTGGGCGCCACCCTCTTGTTGATGGGTAGCTTCATGTTCGTGATGGGCTTCACCCAGCGGCGTGACAGCCACCTGGCGTACTTTGGCGCACTGTGCGTGGGCTGGGCCTTGATCGACGCTCGCTTGTGGCTGCGCGAGATACCGCTTGCGCACAGCGTGGCCGAGCTGCTGCTCGCGGCGATGCTGCCTTTCATCACCATGGCGGCGGTGCAATTTCTGCTGCGCTATGCGCGCACGCGTGTGCACTGGGTGGACGTCGCCTTGCCATTGCAGTGCGCGCTCATGCCGATCAGTTTGATCGTCGCCGGCCCGGGGCGGCTGTACGCCTGCGTGCTGGCGTGGGAGCTGCTGTTCGCGCTGCAAGTGGTGGCCGCCGCCGCGCTGTACCTGCGCCTGACGTGGCACCACCGGCAGCGCTCATTTTGGCTGATGGCGGCGATGCTGCTGGCTGTGGCCGTCACCGGGCTGATCGAGTTCACGGCGCAGTTCACCGGTGCGCTGCCGCTGCTGGCCCAGATGGCGCTGATCGTGCCGCCGCTGCTCTTCGTATTGCTGGGCCTGCGCATGGTCCAGCAGCACGGGCGCGCGCTGGTGGCGGCCGAAGAAAGCAAAACCCACCTTGAGCAGCGCATCCGCGAAGCCACCACCGTGATCGAGCGCAACTTCCGCCAGATGTCGGAGCTGCGTGTCGAGCAGGTCACCGAGCGTGAGCGCAAGCGCATCGCCGCCGACTTGCATGACGACCTGGGCGCCAAGCTGCTGACCATCGTGCACACCAGCGAGTCCGACCGCATCTCCAGCCTGGCCCGCGAGGCGCTGGAAGAGATGCGCTTGTCGGTGCGTGGCCTCAGCGGGCGGCCCGTGCTGCTGGTGGACGCCCTGGGCGACTGGCGCGTCGAGGTCGTCTCGCGCCTGGGCCAGGCCGGCATTGAGAGTGAATGGCACGCACCCGACGACGACGAATTGCCACAGCGCTTTTCGGCGCGCGCCTACGTTCAGACCACGCGCATCCTGCGC
>JANOOQ010000001.1:0-13051 GCA_031421515.1 Leifsonia sp. | reverse complement strand
CCGAGCGCTGTCGCGATCACGGAATAGTCGGCGAGGAGCGACTCGGCGTCGGCCTCGGCGAGTGGTCCGAAAACGAGCGACCTCACGTGCATCGCTGTGTCGTAGAGCGTCGCGGCAACCCACAATTGGAGGCTCGCATCGTTCGCGCCGGGCACGGGGCGATGCGCCGCGCCGACGTGCCGTGCCACGATCGCGGCTTCCTCGGGCGTTCCGTAGACGGTGACGTAGAGGTACGTGAGTGTGCCGTGCAGCCGATCGAGCGGGCGATTGGTGAAGTCACTGTGGTCCGCGACTCCTCGTGCGACTTCGGGGTGTGCGACCTGCAGAAGAATGGCTCGGGCTCCGCCCGCGAGCAGGATGGCGTCGGCTGAGACATCCGCGATCCGCATGGGCATGCGTCTATTGTCGCGCGGCGTATGGCGCGGCCGCACGCCGCCGTCCCGCGTCGTCGCCGTCGTGCCGTCGTCCCACAAACCCGCCGACCCTCCAGTTGTGGCGACCTGCAGCGGCAGATGTCCCGCCACAACTGGACGGTCGGCGAGGATGGGGTGATCGGCCAGCCGACGCCGACCCCATAACCGAAGGAACTGCGGATGTTTGGCCGGCCCCGCGACCGAACCGCCCAGCCCGAGCCGGTAGAGTTCTTCATGGCTAAAGCCGCAGCCCAAGTGGCACTTCGAGAGGCGCTTCCAACCTCTGACGACTAATAGACGCGCGATTGCGAGACTTACGTGGATCTTTTCGAGTATCAAGCTCGGGACCTTTTCGAATCCTACGGAGTGCCGGTTCTCGCCGGTATTACCGCGGACACTCCGGAGGAGGCAAGGGCCGCCGCAGCGAAAATCGGCGGCACCGTCGTCGTGAAGGCGCAAGTCAAGGCGGGCGGTCGCGGCAAGGCGGGTGGCGTCAAGGTCGTGCACAATCCGGATGATGCGGCGACTGCTGCCGAAGCGATCCTTGGCCTCGACATCAAGGGCCACATCGTCAAGCGCGTCATGGTCGCGCAAGGCGCGCGCATCGCCAAGGAGTACTACTTCTCGATTCTGCTCGACCGAGCAAACCGTTCCTACTTGTCGCTGTGCAGCGTCGAGGGCGGCATGGAGATAGAGGAGCTTGCCGTCGAGCGCCCCGAAGCTCTCGCGAAGATCGAGGTCAACCCCCTCATCGGCATCGACCTCGCAACCGCGACCGAGATCGCGCTCGCGGGCGGATTCGATGCCGAGGTCGCCGCGAAGGTTGCTCCCGTACTCGTGAAGCTCTATGAGGTATACGCAGGCGAAGACGCGACGCTCGTCGAGGTCAACCCGCTCGTACTGACGGAAGACGGTGACGTGCTCGCTCTCGACGGAAAAGTCACGCTCGACGAGAACGCCGGCTTCCGTCATCCAGCGCACGAAGCGTTGGAAGACAAGGATGAAGCCGACCCCCTCGAAGCAAAGGCCAAGGCCCACGACCTCAACTACGTGAAGCTCGACGGCGAGGTCGGCATCATCGGAAATGGCGCTGGCCTCGTGATGTCCACTCTCGACGTCGTGAGCTACGCGGGCGAACGCCACGGTGGCGTCAAGCCGGCCAACTTTCTGGATATCGGGGGCGGAGCATCCGCTGAAGTGATGGCTGCCGGCCTCGATGTAATTCTCGGTGACGCGCAAGTCAAGAGTGTCTTCGTCAATGTCTTCGGCGGAATCACGGCGTGCGACGCGGTCGCAAACGGAATCGTCAAGGCGCTCGAGATTCTGGGCGATGCGGCGAGCAAGCCCCTCGTCGTTCGACTCGACGGCAACAAGGTCGACGAAGGTCGCGCGATCTTGCTCGCTGCGAACAACCCGCTCGTGACTCTCGCGGATTCCATGGACGACGGCGCTGAAAAAGCGGCCGCTCTAGCTTCGAAGTAAGGCGCATAAATATGTCGATTTTTCTCAACAATGACAAGCGTGTCATCGTTCAGGGCATCACGGGTGGCGAGGGCACGAAGCACACGGCGCTCATGCTCAAGGCGGGCACGCAAGTCGTGGGCGGTGTCAACGCACGCAAAGCCGGAACGACTGTCGAGCATGAGGGCGGCGTAACGCTTCCCGTCTTCGGCACCGTCAAGGAGGCAATGGATGCCACGGCCGCCGACGTCTCGATCGTGTTCGTTCCCCCGGCCTTTGCGAAGGATGCCGTCGTCGAGGCGATCGAGGCCAACATGCCGCTCGTCGTCGTTATCACGGAGGGTATTCCCGTGCAGGACTCGGCCGAGTTCTGGGCGCTCGCGAAGGCCAAGGGCGGCACGACCCGCATCATCGGACCGAACTGCCCCGGCATCATCACTCCGGGCGAGTCGCTCGTCGGAATCACTCCTGCGACGATCACGGGCAAGGGACCGATCGGCCTCGTCTCGAAGTCGGGCACCCTGACGTACCAAATGATGTACGAGTTGCGCGACCTCGGCTTCTCGACCGCGATCGGAATCGGCGGCGACCCCATCATCGGCACGACTCACATCGATGCTCTCGAGGCTTTCGAGGCCGACCCCGAGACGAAGGCGATGGTCATGATCGGCGAGATCGGTGGTGACGCAGAAGAGCGCGCGGCCGACTTCATCAAGGCGCACGTAACGAAGCCGGTTGTCGCCTACGTTGCGGGCTTCACGGCTCCCGAGGGCAAGACAATGGGTCACGCTGGAGCGATCGTTTCCGCTGGCGCGGGCACCGCGCAGGGCAAGAAGGAAGCCCTCGAGGCGGCAGGCGTCAAGGTCGGCAAGACGCCAAGCGAGACCGCCGCGCTCATGCGTGAGGTTCTCGCGAGCCTGTAAGCAGCGGTTGGGCCGTGACCCGCGAGAGGTCACGGCCCAACCTTTATAGCTACGAGTCGGCGTGCGCCCGCATCTTCGCGGCGACTTCGATTGCGTCACCGTGAGCGTCGTCGGACTTCTTGTCAGGACGCGCGATGAACAGGTAGAGCAAGCCAGTGACCATGACGACCGCGAGACCGATGAGTGCGATCCAGTCGTCGACGAACACGCCCGATGATCCTGGCTGGATCAACAGGTAGATGGCAAACAACCCGTAAGCGAGCGCCGCGACATTAATGACGAGGCCCCACGTTCCGAGGTTGAACGGCCCGGCCGGCTTCCATCCCTTCATCCGTTGGCGAAGCGCCGCGAGCACGACGGACTGGAACGCGACGTAAATACCGAGAACCGCGAATGCCGTGATTTGCACGAGCGATGCTCCGAGGTACACGAGCACGGCAAGCAAAAGCGGCACGGCCGACGAGACGATGAGAGCTCGTGTTGGCACCTTGGTTCGCGGCGACATATGAGCGAGCCACGTGTGGCCGATGATCATCTTGTCGCGCCCGAAGGAGAACAACAAGCGACTTGAGGCTGCTTGAAGGCTCAACACGCACGACAAGAATGCCGTCACGGCGACGACGAGGAAGATCTTCGCGCCGACAACGCCGAGCGAGGATTCGAGAATCGCCGGGATCGGGTCTGCGTCGGTTCCGCTCACAATGGCTTGCAGATCGGGCGCCGCCATGACGTAACCCGCGAATGCGAAGAGAGCGGATACTCCACCCACGAGAATCGTCATGACCATCGCTCGAGGCACTCGACGCGCAGGGTTATCGGTTTCTTCGGAGACGTCACCACACGCTTCGAATCCGTAGAACAGGAAGAGACCCGCGAGTGCAGCGCCGAGGAACGCGGTCGCGTAGCTGCCGTCACCCTCGACACCCATTGAATCGAAGAAGACGCCGAACTCTTGCTTGCGCTGGAAGATCAGCAAGTACAAGCCGACGCCGATGACGCCGATAAGTTCGGCGGCAAATCCGATGCGCACGACTCGAGCGAGAGTCTTGGTTCCAGAAAGATTCAAAAGCAAGGCGACAACGAGGAATGCGACCGCGAGTGCGAGCCCGACCTCTTTCGTTGCGGGCAGATTGAGCAAGCTCGCGAGAAAGCCCGTGCCGTATTGTGCGACAGCCATGATCGTGACGAGCATCGCCCAGAGATAGACCCAAGCCGCCATCCACGCGTAGCGCTTGCCCCAGAGCCTTCGTGTCCACGGGTAGATGCCACCCGCGAGCGGGTATTGCGACACGACTTCACCAAAAACGAGAGCGACGAGCAATTGGCCCGCTCCGACGATCACGATCCACCAAATTGACGGCGGCCCACCGATCGTGAGCGCAAACGCGAAGAGCGAATACACGCCAACCAGGGGCGAGAGATAGGTGAACCCGAGAGCGAAGTTTGACCACAGGCTCATCGACCTCTTGAAGGAGTCGTCATACCCAAGCATCTTGAGATGTTCAGCATCTCCCAGTTGCTTGCTTCTACTTGAATCGTTTGACATTGCGACCTTTCCGATATGAACGGAGAGTCACGCGCTCAGGAGCGAACAGCGGACACCTCATTGTGTGTGCCTTAACATACTCGCGCTGCGGAGCGCGCGGCTAGAGCCGCGCAATGCAACGTGTACCGTGTCTCCCATGGGGTTTCGGCAGTGGTAATCGATCGACTGCCACACGAGGGCCTGAAGCCATGAACCGACGGCTAACTGTGCTGTTCGCGGCGTTCGAAGCCGCTCTCGTCGCGGGCATCGGCATCGCGATTCCGCTCGTGCCGCTCACGGTGTTGTGGGCAGGGCAGTTCGGCTTCGGCGTTGATTGGGGTGCGTTCTGGCGCGCATCCGTCGACATCTGGCTTATCGGTCACGGTGTCGATGTGCGCGTCACGCTCGACCCGGTGATCGCTTCACGTCTGGGGTTCGTGGGTGCGGACCAGCCGTTCGCGATCACGATTGCGGCGCTCGGGTTTGCGCTGGTCACGGCTCTGCTCGCCGTGCGCGCCGGTCGGCGCGTTGCCGAAACGCGGTTTCCGATTGTGGGCGAGCTTGCTGCACTTGCGGCCTTCGCAGCAGTCTCGCTCGGCGCGACTTTCTCCGCGCTGCACTCGCTCGCGAGGCCGTCGATCGTGCAAGGCACGCTGCTTCCCACGCTCGTCTTCGCGATCGGACTCGCGATCGGAGTGCGCATCACACGACCCGAACTCGACGATGCCCCGCGGCCGATCCGCACGTGGATCGCGAAATGGCCCCCGCACATTCGAGGAGTCGCGGGCACGGCGTTTCGCGGCGGGGCTGCTGCTGCGGCATCCGTGATCCTCGTCGCTTCGCTCGCGACGACGGTCGCAATTGTCGTCTCGTACGCGCGCATCATCACGCTTTACGAGAGCCTTCACACCGAGGTTTTTGGTGGCTTTGCCGTCACGCTTGGCCAAGCCGCGTTTCTCCCTAACCTCGTGATCTGGGTTGCGAGCTGGTTTGTCGGCCCGGGATTCGCGATCGGCACAGGGTCGGTCGTCGGGCCGCTCGGCACCGCGCTCGGGCCCATTCCAGCGATTCCGATTCTTGGCGCGCTGCCCGCGGGGCAATTGAGTTTCGGGTTCGTCGGACTCGTCGTTCCCGTCGTCGCCGGGTTCATCGCTGGAGCCATCACACACAGTCGTCGAGGTGACGGCAGCGGGGCAACTCGAGCGGCCACAGTGATCGGGATGGGCATCGTTGGCGGCGTCATCCTGGGACTCCTCGCATGGTTTTCGGGCGGTTCGGCGGGCCCCGGTCGATTGCAGGATGTCGGGCCCAGCCCCTGGGCCGTGGGCGGTTGGGCTGCGATCGAACTGGGCGTAGGAGCCCTTCTCGGAATGATCGCCGCGAGCCGTCGCTCGAGCGCGAGGGGCGCGACGGCACCGCGATAGGCTTTCGGGGTGCTTTCACTCGTGGTTCTCATCTCGGGGGGCGGGTCCAATCTCCGCGCACTCCTTGAGGCCTCTCAAGACGCCGAGTTTCCCGCTCGCGTAGTAGCGGTTGGCGCCGATCGAGACGCCGACGGCTTCGAACACGCCGAGCACTATGGCATCCCGACGTTTTCGCTCGCAGCATCGAATTTCGCCGACCGCGAGTCGTGGGGGGATGCCCTGCTCGAGCAAATTCGGGTCTGGCAACCCGACCTCGTGGTGCTGAGCGGATTCATGAAGCTCTTGCCGCCCCGAGTGGTCGCGGCCCTCGCGCCCAACCTCATCAACACTCACCCCGCGTACTTGCCCGAGTTTCCTGGAGCTCACGCCGTGCGGGATGCACTCGAGGCTGGAGTCACGCGAACGGGTGCGAGCGTCATCGTCGTCGACAACGGCGTCGACAGCGGACCGATCATTTCGCAACAACGAGTCGCGATCGAGCCCGGTGACACTGAGTCGAGCCTGCATGAACGCATCAAACCCGTCGAGCGCGAGCTGCTCATCCAGTCCATTCTCGACATCGCCAACGCGCACATCGACCTAAAGGAGCTCCCGTGAGCGGCCCGAGCCACGACCCCGCCGACTACCGCTCGAGAGACGCGATTCCGATCGAGCGCGCGCTCGTGTCTGTCTCCGATAAGGCGGGCCTCGTCGACCTCGCTCGCGCACTCGTCGCAGCAGGTGTCGAAATCGTCTCGACGGGTTCGACGGCGGCGACGATTGCAGCGGCCGGGATGCCCGTGACCGAGGTCGCGGCCGTGACGGGGTTCCCTGAGTCCCTCGACGGTCGAGTGCGCACTTTGCACCCCGCCATCCATGCGGGACTCCTCGCCGACTTGCGTCTCGAATCGCACGAGTCTGAGCTCGCCGACCTCGGCATCAAGCCATTCCAACTCGTCGTGTCAAACCTGTACCCGTTCGTTGAAACGGTCGCGTCTGGCGCGGCACCGGGCGACGTCATCGAGCAGATCGACATCGGTGGCCCCGCTCTCGTGCGCGCCTCGGCCAAGAACCACGCCAATGTCGCGATCGTGACGTCCCCCGATTCGTATGCGCAGATCGTCAAGGCGCTCACGCTCGGCGGCACCACTCTCGCGCAACGTCAGCGCCTCGCGGGGGAGGCCTTCGCCCACACGGCGGCGTACGACACGGCGGTCGCCGAGTGGTTCGCGGACAACGTGGGGATTCGCGCCGAGCATCCGCTCACCGATGACTTCGCCGACACCGTGACATACGAAGTGCACTTGGCAAAGCCCCTTCGCTACGGCGAGAACGCTCACCAGAATGCTGCGCTGTACGTCGAGTCGGACGGGCACGGAATCGCGCAAGCGACGCAACTGCACGGCAAAGAGATGTCGTATAACAATTTTGTGGATGCCGACGCCGCCCTTCGCGCAGCCTTCGACTTCGACGAGCCGGCGGTGGCCATCATCAAGCACGCGAATCCGTGTGGAATCGCGGTCGCTCGCGGATCGGGCGACCCGATCGCTTCGGCGCACGCTCGCGCGCACGCGTGTGACCCTGTCTCTGCCTACGGCGGCGTCATCGCGGCCAACCGCGTCGTATCGCTCGAAGCCGCGCAATCCATCAACGAGATCTTCACCGAGGTCGTCGTCGCGCCCGGGTTCGAACCCGAAGCCCTCGAGCTGCTGAAGTCGAAGAAGAACCTTCGCGTCTTGCAACTGCCCGCGGGCTACCGCCGATCGAACGAGGAGCTACGCCAGATCTCGGGCGGTGCGCTCGTTCAGACGGCCGATACTTACCGCGACTTCTCCTCGGATTCATGGACCCTTGCGAGTGGCGAGGAGGCTGACCCAGCGACGAGGGCCGACCTCGAGTTCGCGTGGCGAGCCGTGCGCGCCGTCAAGTCGAACGCGATTCTGCTCGCGCACGATGGTGCCTCCGTGGGAGTGGGGATGGGTCAAGTCAATCGAGTCGACTCGTGCCAACTTGCCGTCTCACGCGCGGGAGATCGCGCGAGGGGATCGGTCGCGGCATCCGACGCGTTCTTCCCGTTCGCCGACGGACTCGAGATTCTCATTGCCGCGGGGGTACGTGCGGTCGTGCAACCGGGCGGCTCGATTCGCGACGACGAGGTCATCGCGGCGGCTTTGGCGGCGGGAGTGACGATGTACTTCACGAACGAGCGGCACTTCTTCCACTGATCCTTACGTCAGCTTGCACGACTCACGACAGCGGCCTAGTCTGGAAGGCTGCCCGGGCGCACGACGACCGGGCACACATCCGCTAGGTCGCCACGAGTGACCTCCGTCGAGGAAAAGTTCATGCCGTCTCGTTCCACCGCCCAGCCCAGTGCTGAATCGCCCGAAAGGCGGCTCAGCACTCTGGCGGCCATCCGCCGCTTGTACCCCTTCGCCAAGCCAGCGATGCCGCGCATCTACCTCGGCATGGTTGCGGCCCTCGCCGCGGGAGTCGTGGCGCTGCTGATTCCGCAAGTGCTCAAGTCGCTCGTCGATGGGCCTCTGCAGACGGGGGACACCGCGCAGATCTGGCCCGCATTTGCCTTCGTGCTCGGGCTGGGCATCCTCGAGGCAATCATGATCGGGCTTCGGCGCTGGTTCGTGCTGACCCCCGGCACGCACATCGAAGCGCGCATGCGCAACGGGATGTACATGCAGCTGCAAAACCTCCCCGTGAACTTTCACGATCGCTGGCCGAGCGGGCAATTGCTCTCTCGCGTGATGAGCGACCTCAACCTCATTCGACGCTGGCTCTCTTTCGGCCTCGTGTTGCTCGTCGTCAACGTGCTGACGATTGTCATCGGGTTCGTGTTTCTGCTCAACATCTCGTGGATTCTCGGCGTGCTCTTCATCGTCGCGTCGATCCCGCTCTGGATCTACGGTTACGTTTTCGAAAACAAGTACTCGGTCGTCGCGCGGCGCAGCCAAGATCAAGCTGGCGACCTCGCGACGACGGTCGAGGAGTCGGTGCACGGGATCCGCGTATTGAAGGCGTTCGGCCGCGGAAAGCACGCCCTCGCCAACTTTGCGAGCCAGGCAGAAGAACTGCGCGGCACCGAGATCGAGAAGGCCAAAGCGATCGCGGGCATTTGGTTGTGGCTCCTGCTCGTTCCGGACGTCACGTTCGCGCTCTCACTCTTCGCGGGAGTGTGGCTCACAGCCAACGGGCAAATTACGCAAGGCGACCTTGTGGCAGTCTTTGTGACGGCGATCGTGTTGCGCTTCCCTGTCGAGTCCATCGGGTTCCTGCTGTCCATGACGTTCGACACGCGCACGGCCGCCGACCGGTTCTTCGAGGTCATGGATAGTCCGAATACCATTACGGATCCCGAGTCGCCTCGCACGATCGAGAATCCGCTCGGACGACTCGAATTCGATAACGTGCACTTCAGGTATCACGACTCACCGGACTCAGTGCGAGACCTCGTCGACGGACTTAGCCTCAGCATCGAACCCGGCGAGACCATGGCGCTCGTGGGTCTCACGGGGTCGGGAAAGTCGACGCTCACAGCGCTCACGACTCGGTTGTACGACGTGACGAGTGGGTCGATCCGTGTCGACGGTGTCGACGTGCGCGACCTCACACTCGATGAGCTGCGAACGCGCCTCGCGATGGCCTTTGAAGACGCGACCCTCTTCTCGGCGAGCGTGCGCGACAACGTTTTGCTTGGACGACCGGATGCGACGGCGGCCGATCTCGCAGAGGCCCTCGACATCGCGCAAGCCGACTTCGCGTACGAGCTGCCCGACGGAATCGACACGCTCGTGGGCGAGGAGGGACTCAGTTTGTCCGGCGGGCAACGGCAGCGGCTCGCGTTGGCGCGAGCGGTCGCCGCAAAGCCATCCGTTCTCGTGCTCGACGACCCACTGTCTGCGCTCGACGTCGACACCGAGGCCCTCGTCGAGGCAGCACTGCGGCGCGTGCTCGCCTCGACGACCGCGCTCATTGTCGCGCACCGCCCGTCGACCGTCATGCTCGCCGACCGCGTCGCGCTACTCGAGAAAGGCAAAGTGACGGCCGTCGGTACCCACTCTGAGCTTCTCGCGAAGAGCAAGCACTACCGCTACGTGATTTCGTCCCTCGAAGATGAAGAACGACGTGAAGCTGCGGAGGCCCGCGCATGAGTGTCACGGGAGTAGAGGGCGAAGAGCGCAGCGACTACTCGCGCGCCGAGAGTGCCCAGATTCGCGCTCGTTCGTTGCGACTTCTTGGCTCACTGCTCAGACCGGTTCGAGCTCGAGTCGTGTTGACGATGATCGTTGTCGTCGTCAGCACCGCGGCTCAGGTTGCCGGTCCAGCGTTCATCGCGATCGGAATCGACCGAGGTTTGCCCGCGCTCGTCAACAACGACTGGGTTCCGCTCTCGCTCGCGGTTGCGGCGTACCTCTTCACAGGAGTCATCGGCGCGGTGCTCATCGCGTGGTACACCGTCTTGACCGCACGGATTAGTCAGGCGATTTTGCTGGACCTCCGCAAGCGAGTCTTCCTGCACACTCAGCGGTTGAGCCTCGAGTTCCACGAGAGCTACACGTCCGGTCGAATCATCGCGCGCCAAACGAGCGACCTCGACGCCATCCGTGAACTGCTCGACTCCGGCATCAATCAGCTCGTGCAGGGGTTGCTCTACATGATCTTCGTGGCGATCGCGCTGGTGTCGCTCGATTGGGTCGCTGGGCTCGTGTTGTTCGCATCGCTCATCCCGCTCGTAGCGCTCACTCGGTGGTTCCAAGTTCGCTCCAAGCTGTACTTCCGACAGACTCGAACCGCGTCGGCGAAGCTCATCGTCGCATTCGTCGAGACCATGACGGGTATCCGTGCGGTAAAGGCATTCCGCAAGGAGAAGCGCAATCAAGTCGAGTTCGCGGGCCTCGTCGAGGACTATCGCCACTCGAACGCGCGAGTCATCCAGTTGTTCGGAATCTTCGACCCAGGGCTCGTGCTCATCGGCAACATCGCGCTCGCGTTCGTTCTGCTTTCGGGCGGGCTGCGCGTCGCCGACGGCGCACTCGCGATCGGAGTGTTGCTCGCGACGTTGCTCTATACGAGGCAATTCTTCGCGCCGGCCGAAGAAATGGCGATGTTCTACAACTCGTATCAATCGGCCGCTGCTGCCCTCGAAAAAATCTCGGGAGTGCTCGATGAGCAAACGACAGTTCCCGATCCCACGCGCCCCGTCGACCTGCTTCAGGCGCACGGCCGTGTGACATTCGACGAGGTCGAGTTCTCGTACAAGGCGGGCAGGGTCGTCTTGCCGCGCTTCGACCTCGAGATCCCAGCAGGTCAAACGATCGCGCTAGTCGGTTCGACGGGAGCGGGAAAATCCACTCTCGCAAAGCTCATCTCGCGCTTTTATGACCCGAGCAAGGGCAGCGTTTCGCTCGACGGGATCGACTTGAGGCAATTGCATCCCAAGGATCTCAGGCGTGCAATCGTCATGGTCACTCAAGAGGCGTACCTCTTCTCGGGAACCGTCGCAGACAACATTTCGCTCGGAAAGCCGGATGCCTCGCGCGACGAGATCGAGCGAGCTGCCAAAGCCGTGGGCGCGCACGAATTCATCGAGTCGCTCCCGCACGGCTATGACACTGACGTCAATAAGCGCGGCGGACGCGTAAGTGCGGGACAACGGCAATTGCTGTCGTTTGCAAGGGCATTCATCGCGGATCCAGTCGTGTTGATCCTCGACGAAGCGACGGCCTCGCTCGATATCCCCTCGGAGCGACTCGTGCAAGAGGGTCTCCAGACGCTTCTCTCGGATCGCACTGCCGTCATCATCGCGCACCGATTGTCGACCGTCGCGATCGCGGACCGCGTGCTCGTGATGGAACGCGGAAGGATCGTCGAAGACGGCACCCCGAGCGAGCTCGTCGCGGGCACGGGCCGGTTCTCGCAATTGCACGCCGCGTGGCGCGACTCGCTCGTCTAGACGGCTCGAAGGTCGGTCGGGTCAGAGCTTAATGCGTGCTGCTGCGAGGTCAACGCGGTAGTGCTCGCCCGACCACTTCATCGGCATTGCCTCGACTCGATAGTGTTCGAGCGCTTGCGATTCATGGCCAAGCGGGGGATGCCCGCTCGCGCGCACGACTCGCCACCAGGGCACTTCGCTGCCGTAGTGCGCCATGACTTGCCCGACAGCGCGGGCCGCTCGGGAACCGAGCGTCGCCGCGACATCCCCATACGTCATGACGCGACCGGGTGGAATCGCGGCGACGACATCGAGCACTCGAGTCACGAAGTCGGGCGCGGCAGTGGCCACTACAGTGACAGCGCGCCGATGTTCTCGCCGTACTGGGTTTGGCCCACGATCGTGAAGCCCACGCGCAAGAAGAACTGCTCGGGGCCTTCTTCGCCCGGCTCCCACAGGGCCGTGATGCGGTCGAAGCCTCGCGACTTCGCTTCTTCGGCGAGAGCATGCACAGCGAATCGACCGACGCCCGTGCCTTGAGCCTCGCTCGCGACGCTCACGCGCCAAATGCAGCTTCGAAACTCGTCTTGAAGAGCGTCGGGGTCGAAGTTGCCGCGGATGAATCCGACTACCTTCTCGCCGTCGAGAACGACGCGCGGCCACGACGTGAGCGGGTCGATGTAGGCATCCGCAATTGCGTAGGAGGGCGGCGTAACGAACTGCTCTTGGCCTCTACGCACCGTCAGGTGGTTCGCGGCGACAATGGTCTTCGCGGACAGTTCTTGCAGTCTCAAGTCACCCATGCAGACAGGCTAACCGGTGCCTGCGACGTGCGCGAAGATATCTTGATATCGAGGTACTTCTGCGAGCGGGTATGCTAATTCTCGGTCACGAATGAAGGAGCATGGGTTGTCGAAGATCAAGGTTGAGGGAACAGTCGTCGAGCTCGATGGTGATGAAATGACTCGCATCATCTGGCACAAGATCAAAGAGACCTTGATCCATCCCTACCTCGACGTCACCCTCGAGTATTACGACCTTGGCATCGAGAATCGGGATGCAACGGACGATCAAGTTACGATCGACGCGGCCCACGCGATCCAGAAGCACGGCGTCGGGGTCAAGTGCGCGACGATCACGCCCGACGAGGCGCGCGTCGAAGAGTTCGGCCTCAAGAAGATGTGGAAGAGCCCAAACGGCACGATCCGCAACATCCTCGGCGGTGTCATCTTCCGCGAGCCCATCATCATCTCGAACATCCCGCGCCTCGTTCCGGGCTGGAACAAGCCCATCATCATCGGGCGCCACGCGTTCGGTGACCAGTACCGCGCGACCGACTTCCGTTTCAAGGGCAAGGGCAAGCTCACGGTCGAGTTTGC